>NZ_JBIUYD010000007.1:59695-314620 GCF_044744345.1 Kitasatospora sp. NPDC087315
GGGGGCGGGGGCCCCCCCCCCCCCCTCACCCCCTGGGGGGTGGGCCCCCCCCCCCGGCGGGCCGGGGGGGGGCGGGGGGGGGGCGGGGGGGGGCGGGCCCCCCGGGGGGGGGGGGCGCCCCGGCGGCCCGTTCGGTGTCGGATGTGCCCTGTGGCCGCCGGTCAGGCGCGTGCGCCGGCCGCTGTGCTCTGCTCGCCGCCGAGTACGAACTCGCCGTCGACCTGGCTCGCGAGGTCGAGGCCGACCTTGGCGTTGGCCCAGCTCTCGGCGTTGCGGAGGTGGAAGAGGACGGCCTGCTCGGTGTAGCGGCGGGCGTCCCGGCGGTCGTAGGCGGCGTCGACCTCGACCCGCAGCCGCTCCAGGACGGCGCGGTTGGCCGGCTCCAGAACCCGCAGTGGGGGTTCGGCGCCCTGCTCCAGGCGGCGCACCCAGTCGGACTGCCCGAAGGTGGCCAGCAGGTCGTCGCCGACCTCGCGGCGCAGGAAATCCAGATCGCCCGGACCCTGCACCTTGTTGCCGACCACGTGCAGCTCGACGCCGAAGTCGCGGGCGTAGTCCTTGTACTGGCGGTAGACGGAGACGCCCTTGCGAGTCGGTTCGGCCACCAGGAAGGTGAGGTCGAAGCGGGTGAACAGGCCGGAGGCGAAGGAGTCGGAGCCCGCCGTCATGTCGGTGACCACATACTCGTCCCGGCCGTCCACCAGGTGGTTGAGCAGCAGTTCGACCGCGCCGACCTTGGAGTGGTAGCAGGCCACCCCGAGATCCTCCTCGGTGAAGGCGCCCGTCGCCAGCAGTCGCACGGATCCCTCGTCGAGCATGACCGGGCGGGCGCAGGCCGTGTACACCGGGTTCTCCTCGACGATCCGGAGCAGTCGCGAACCCCGGCCTGGCGGCGTGGTCTTGATCATCTCTGCGGCGGAGCCGATCAGGGGGTTGCTGCCGCGCAGATACTCCTTGATCTCCGGCAGGCGTGCGCCGAGCGAGGGCAGCTCTGCGGCCTGGGCGTCAGTCAGTCCGAGTGCGGGGCCGAGGTGCTGGTTGATGTCGGCGTCGACGGCGAGGACCGGGCGGCCGGTGGCGGCCAGGTGGCGGATGAACAGTGAGGACAGCGTGGTCTTGCCGCTGCCGCCCTTGCCGACGAAGGCGATCTTCATCTGGGACTCCGGCTCTCGCTCTGGGCCCTCGCTCCGGGCCTCTTTGCTCGCGGCCTCGTGCGCCGAGGTCGACGGTCCCCAAACCTGGAAACCGTTATCGTCTCCGATAGTGGCCATGCTATCCAGGGTTTCGGGTTCCTCGTCGAAGGGAAGTGAGGATTGCCTCGAACGGGTGATATGGGGTTGCTGTTCCGGGAAATGCCCTCCGTTCATTACTCTCGGGTAGGTGAGCACTGGAACAGATCCCCTCGCCCCGCTGGCCCAGCTCCCCGGAGTGCCCGACGCGGTGGCCGAGGTGCGCAAGGCCGTCGACCGCCTCTACGGTCACCGGGTGATGCGCCGCCGCGCGGCCGAGGTCACCTCCGAGTCGGCGCTGCGCGGCGCCCGTGCCTCGGCGGCACTGGCCGGGGCGGACTGGCCGCTGGAGGAGGTTCGCAGGCGCAGCGACTTCGGCGCGGACCCCGATGCCCGGACGGTCGGCGCGGCCCTGCGGATCGCCGCCGAGGCCGGTCAGCTGCTGAGCGCCTGGCGGCACTCGCCGCTTCAGGTGCTGGCCCGGCTGCACCTGCTGGCGGTCGGCGACGCCGACGCGTCGGCCGGGCGGCCGCGACAGTCCGGGGAGACCGCCGAGGCGCTGTTCCCGTTGGAGCTCAAGCCGGTGGAGAGCGTCGAGGTCGAGGCCGCGACCGGCGGGCCGGTGGCCGAACTGTCTCCAGCCCCCGGGGCCGACGAGGTGGCCGCCCGGCTCGACCAGCTCTCCCGGCTGCTGATCGCCCGCGGGGAGGGGCAGGGGGTGGGGACGCCGGCCTTGGTAGTGGCCTCGGTGGTGCACGGGGAGCTGTTGGCGCTGCGGCCGTTCGCCTCCCACAACGGCGTGATCGCGCGCGCCGCGCAGCGGATCGTACTGATCGCCGAGGGGCTCGACCCGAAGGCGATCTGTCCGGTCGAGGTCGGCCTGGCGGAACTGGGCACGGACGCCTACCGGCGGTCGCTGGCCGGCTATCTGGCGGGCACCCCGGAGGGGCTGGCGGACTGGATCGGCCACTGCGGCCGGGCGCTGCGCCTGGGCGTGCGGGAGAGTACGGCGGTCTGCGAGGCGATGCAGCGCGGCATGGTCTGAGCCGGGTCCGGCGCGAGGGCCCGACGCGACGGACCCGGGCCGTGAGGCCCGGGTCCGAGGAGAGGCGGAAGATGCGGCGGCACTCGATCCTGCCGGGTGCCGCCGCTGGTACAGATGCCGGGTGACCATGCATGCACCGGAAGTGCCCATCAGACGGGGATCCTGCCCGTTCGTCTGGTGCGGCGGCCCGACAGCGGGTCGGCTGCATGTGGGTGCTCAGTTATCCGTACGCGCGGTCCGTGTGGCCTGAACTGCGTTGTCGGTTTGACCTCTTAGGTCCTGACCGGGTCTCGCGGGCCGTGCTTCATTTGTATCGCGTTTTGGGCGAAAGGGGAACCCGAAATGGGAAGTCTTCGCCTTTTGACCGTTTTGTCCTAGGCGGGTCGGCCCTGCCGTCCTGGAGCGGCGGGCGTCAGGCCCGGAGAGAGGTCAGGCCGCCGGCCGCCGACGCCTGGCCGCGTACCAGATCACCCCGGCGGTCAGCACGGCCGTGCCGACGGCCACGGCCGTCAGGACGGAGCCGCTCGGTGCCGAGAACTCCGGGAGCCGCCGCCGCAGTTCCACCGGGCGGTCGAAGACCAGTACCGGCCACTCGCGGGCCACCGCCTCCTTGCGCAGGGCGCGGTCCGGGTTGACCGCCGACGGGTGACCCACCGCCTCCAGCAGCGGCAGGTCGGTGGACGAGTCGCTGTAGGCGTAGCACGCGGCGAGGTCGTAGCCCTCGACCTCGGCCAACTCCCGGATGGCCGCCGCCTTGTTCTCGGCGTAGGCGTAGTACTCGATCTCGCCGGTGTAGCAACCGTCCTCGATCTTCAGCCGGGTGGCGATCACGTGGTCCGCGCCGAGCAGGGCGCCGATCGGCTCGACCACCTCGGAACCGGAACTGCTGACGATCACCACGTCGCGGCCGGCCGCATGGTGCTGCTCGATCAGGGAGGCGGCCTCGTCGTAGATGATCGGATCGATCAGGTTGTGCAGGGTCTCGGCGACGATCTCGCGGACCTGCTGGACGTTCCAGCCCCGGGTGAGCGCGGAGAGGTACTCGCGCATCTTCTCCATCTGGTCGTGATCCGCTCCGCCGACCAGGAAGACGAACTGGGCGTACGCGCTGCGGAGTACGGCCCGACGGTTGATCAGACCGCCCTGGTAGAAAGGCCGGCTGAAAGCCAGCGCGCTCGACTTGGCGATGATGGTCTTGTCCAGGTCGAAGAAGGCCGCCGTGCGCGGGCCGCCCGTCCGCGGATGGGCGGGTGAGGAGGCCCCACCGGTCCTGGTGGTGCCGTTCGGGGACTCGTCGGCGTACTCGTCGGCGTTCTCGGTGGTGTCCACGGGAACCGAGGATAGAGGGCACCGCAAAACACCCCGCCATTCGGTGTACTCGTGAGCGCGCGGGTTTGTGTTTCTGGCCGCTCGGGTACACCATGGAAGTCACGGATCGTTCGCGACCGTGCTAACCCGGTCCGGCTCCTCCCCCCCGAGTCGGGCTGTGGATAGACGACCCCCGCTCTCCCCCCCGGCGGGGGTCGTCGCACGTCCGGGGCCATTTTCAGGGTTTGAAAGCCTCGCTCCGAGGATGCCGCCGATGGTCCGGGCGGCACGTACAAGGGGTGTCGGGGCGGGCGTCCAGGGATTTGATTTCGTCACTCTGCGTTGCTGATTACTCTCAGTTGTCGATGGCCCGGCGGCGCGCCGAATAGGCCTCGCAGACGTCCCGAAGTGAGGTCGGCCGACGTCGGCCGGGGATCGTGTGAGCCGCGTGCCGGTTCTTCTCGGTGAGCCCGTTTCGTCAATTCTTTGCTCAATAGCCCCCCGCCCGGGTGAACGTAGTTATCCACAGCCCCGAGTTGTCCACAGGGATTCGGAACCGGGCTGACGCAACCCCGATCGCGCTCCACCGTGGTGGTCGGCAGCGGTTGCCGGGCTCGTCCTGCGGGGCGGGCCGGGCAACCGCCTGCCGGGACCATCCGGATGTGCGCCCGGACCGCTCCGTGCGGACGGGCGCCGCACAGGGGAGAGCGCCATGTCGACACCCACCGCCGACCACACCGCCGCCGACGGCCCCGAGGCCACCGGCCCGCTCGTCGTCACCGAGGACGAGGGCCTGGCAGAGCACCTGCTGCGGCTCTGCGCGGCCGCCGGCACCGAACCCCAGCTGATCCGGGGAGCCTCGCCGCCGCGCGGGCTCTGGGAGGGCTCGTCACTCGTGCTGGTCGGGGACGACCAGGCCGACCGGTGTGCCGGGTTGCCCCGCCGCAACGGGGTGCTGTTGCTCGGACTGGACCTGGACGACCCCGAGGTGTGGGTCAGGGCCGTCCAACTCGGCGCCGAGCACGTGTTGTTCCTGCCCGACGCCGAGGCCTGGCTGCTCGACCGGATCGCGGACGCGGCCGAAGGCGTCGGGACACCGGCGCTCACCCTCTCGGTCCTCGGAGGCCGGGGCGGTGCCGGTGCCTCCACCCTGGCCTGCGCGCTCGCGGCCACGGCCGCGCGGACCGGCCGCCGGACCATACTCATCGACGGTGATCCGCTCGGCGGCGGGCTCGACATCCTGCTCGGCGGGGAGGCGGCCGGTGGTCTGCGCTGGCCCGACCTGGCCGGTTCGCGGGGCCGGGTCAGCGGTGCCGAGCTGGCCAAGGCGTTGCCGGTCCTGAAGCGGCTGACGGCCCTGTCCTGCCTGTCCTGGGACCGTGGCGACACCCTGACCGTGCCGCCCGAGGCCATGCGCAGTGTGCTGGCCGCCGCCCGCCGACGCGGCGGCCTCGTGGTGATCGACGTACCGCGCCACCTCGATCCGGCGGCCGGGCAGGCGCTGGAACAGTCCGACCTGGCACTGCTGGTGGTGCCGGCCGAACTGCGCGCGGTGGCGGCCGCCGACCGGGTCGCGGCAGCGGCCCGCATGCGGCTCGGCGACGTACGGGTGGTGGTGCGCCCGCTGCGGCCCTTCGGCCTCCCGGCCCGCCGGATCGCCCGGGGGCTTCGGCTCGAACTCGCGGGAGAGCTGGATCCGGAGCCCGGGCTGGCCGCCGATGTCGAGAAGGGTGTGCCGCCCGGGATCCGTGAGAACGGTCCGCTCGCGCGGTTCTGCGAGACCTTTCTGGACGAGGTGCTGCCGCCGGTGCCGGTGGCCGGAGGAGGGGTGTACTGATGGTCCGTCTGCGTGGAAACCGCGTCGTGGGCAGCGCTGAAAGCCGCCGGGGCTATGTGCGCGAGCACCGGCCGCTCAGGAGCGTGGCGGCGGACGCCCGGCCGCCGGAGCCGGAATCGCGGCCGGAGCCGCACCCCTATGGGCGGACGGCCAGGGAGGAACGGACGGCGGCGCTGGTGGACGCCGTGCGCTTGCGCTTGGCCGAGTCGGGGGCCGCTCCGACGGCCGGGTCCGTCGCGGCCGCACTGCGGGCCACCCGGCCCCCGCTCGGTGGCGGCGAAGTCCTGGACACCGTGCGCTCGCTGCGGGCCGAGCTGGTGGGTGCGGGCCCGCTGGACCGGCTGCTGTCGGCGCCCGGTGTCACGGATGTTCTGGTCAACGGCCCGGACGAGGTGTGGGTCGACCGGGGTAGCGGCCTACGGCGGGCCACCGGGGTCCGCTTCGTCGACGCGGACGCGGTACGGCGGCTGGCCCACCGGCTCGCCACCGCGGCCGGGCGGCGGCTCGACGACGCCCGGCCCTGGGTGGACGCCCGACTGCCGGACGGCACCAGGCTGCACGCGGTGCTGCCGCCGATCGCGGCCGGTTGCACCCACATCTCCCTGCGGGTCTGCCGGCCCCGTCCGTTCACGCTCGACGAGTTGGTGGCCGGTGGGGCACTGCCGGCGGGCGGTGCCCAACTCCTGGCCGGGATCCTGCGGGCGCGGCTGTCCCTGCTGGTCAGCGGCGGCACCGGGACGGGCAAGACCACCCTGCTGGCGGCACTGCTCGGCCTGGCCGAACCGACCGAGCGGATCGTCGTCGCCGAGGATTCCGCCGAGCTGCAACCGGCTCATCCGCATGTGGTCCGTCTGCAGAGCCGGCCGCCCAATCAGGAGGGGCTCGGCGAACTCACCCTGCGGGATCTCGTCCGCCAGGCGCTGCGGATGCGCCCCGACCGGCTGGTCATCGGTGAGGTCCGAGGGGCTGAGGTCTCGGATCTGCTGGCTGCGTTGAACACCGGGCACGAGGGCGGTTGCGGGACCGTCCACGCGAACACGGCGGCGGACGTCCCGGTCCGGCTGGAGGCGCTCGGGTCGCTCGCGGGGCTCGACCGGCCGTCGCTGCACAGCCAACTCCGGGCCGCACTCGACCTGGTGGTGCACCTGGTGAGGGACCCGGGAACCGGCCGGCGGAGGGTTGCCGAGATCCACACACTGGCCGGCGACCGCGAAGGTCTGGCCGTCACCACCCCGGCGGTGACGTTCACGGCGGACGGAGCCACGGTGCCCGGGGCGGGCTGGGAGCGGCTCGCCCGGCTGCTCGCGACGCGCGGGGTGACGCTCACGGACGGTCCGCCGTGACGGCGGAGGCGGCGGCGCTGGCGGGTGCGAGCGTCCGGCCGGCGGAGGTGGCGTTCGTCCTGCTGCTGTGCGGATGTGTGGCCGGCGCCCTGACGCTGCTCGGGGTACGGGGCAGGAATGGCCGACCCGGAAGAAAGAGGGATTTGACATGACGATTCATCAGATTGCCTTGTGCTGGACGTTGGTGCTCTGTGTGGTGGCGCTGGCGGGCTGGCGCTCATTGCAGCGACAGGTGGCGGGCGTCCGGCGGCACGGGCTTCTGCTGGCCGGCGATCCTGGCGGAGGAGGGGGAGGAGATGGGGGCGACGGCGGCGGTCGTATGGTGGCTCGCCGACGTTCGGCCGCCCCCGGATCAGGGGTGCCGGCGCTTCGCCGATGGGCCTGGCTGACACCAGAACTGCTTCTTCTGCCAGGAGGGTTGGCGGCCGGGCAGGCGACGGCGTCGCCCGTGCCATCGCTCGCCGCCGCGTTGGCTGTCCTCCCGCTTCGACGATGGCGGTTGCGGCGCGGCACGGAGGCGCAGGCCCGGCAGCGGGCCGGGGCGGTGGTGGAGCTCTGCGCCGGGCTGGCGGGGGAGTTGCGGAGCGGGGCGACACCGGAGCAGGCGCTGCACGTGGTCACCGCGCGCATCGCCGCCGATCGCGAGATGCTGCGCCGGATCGGCGAGGAGCCCGTGGCGCGGCTGGCGGCCGGCCGATACGGAGGGGACGTGCCCTCGGCGTTCCAACTGCTCGCCGAGCTGCCGGGCGGGAGTGGGGCGACCGCGATCGCCGCCTGCTGGCGGGTCGCCTCCGACAGCGGTTCGGGCCTGGCCACCGGGCTGGACCGGGTCGCCGAGGCGCTGCGCGGCGAGCGCGCGCTGGCCGAGGAGATCGCCGGCGAGCTGGCCGGGCCGCGGACGACGATCGCGGTTCTGGCTGTCCTGCCTGCGGCCGGATTGCTGCTCGGCGTGGCGCTCGGGGCCCGGCCGGTGGACGTTCTGCTCCACACCCCCGCCGGGCTCGCCTGCCTGGCCGTAGGCGCGGTGCTGGAATGGCTGGGCCTGGCGTGGACGTCGCGCATCGTCCGGAGTGCCTCACAGGGCGCTCTGGAGGCTCCCCAGAACGGTCGCCGGGTCGCGGCGAGGCCCGGGCCCGACGAGCGGCGGGACGGCGGTGGATGGCGGTGTGGGATCTCGCGGACGCGAGCCCGTCCCGGCCGGCCCAGCGGATCGTTCCGGGCGGAGGTGATGTCGGGGTGACCAGGGAAGCCGAATGGGCCGGCTGGGGGTCGGCCATGGCGGTGGGAGCATCGCTCCTGTGGTGGCGGGTGGCTCGGCACCGGGGCCGACGGAGGGCGGCGGTGTGGTTCCGGCCCCGGGGGCGGCCTCGACCTCGGGCCCGGCCGCGTAGCGGACAGGCCGGGCGACTCGCCGGGAGCCGCCCGGGCCGCCGGGCCGGGGCGACGGCGCGAAGTCCCGATGCCGCCGGCCGTGCACAGCACCTGGCGGTGGTGAGCTGCACGGCACTCGGTGCGGCCCTGATGGTCGGCGGTGGCGTCGGCCTGGTGGCGGGCGTCCTGCTGGCCTTCGGGCTGAACCGGTGGCTGCCTCGGGCGCGGTCCCCGGTGGAGCGGCGGTCCGTACTGGAGGAGGAGCGGCTCACCCGGCAACTTCCACTGACGGCCGAGCTGCTGGCGGCTTGTCTCGGATCGGCTGCTTCGCCGGCTGTGGCGGTCGCGGCTGTCGGCCGGAGTGTGGGTGCCCCGATGGGGCCCCGGTTGGGCGCGATCGCGGCCGAACTGGCCCTGGGCGCACCGCCGGAGACTTGTTGGAGCAGGCTGGGCGAGGAACGCCCGGCGCTGGCGCCACTGGCCCGCTGCCTGGCCCGGACGAGCCTCAGCGGGGCGCCGGTGGCCGAGCCGCTCGTCGGGCTCGCGCACGGCCACCGGAAAGCGGCCGCGCGAGCGGCGCACGTCCGTGTCCGCCGCGCCGGAGTACTCGCCACGGCGCCGCTCGGGCTCTGCTTCCTGCCGGCGTTCGTACTGATCAGCGTTGTTCCGGTGGTTATCGGGCTCACCGCGCGCTTTGCGCAGTCGATGTGACGAGACCTCAAGAATGCTTATTTATATTCGAGTTGTTGGTCGAGGCTGTTCGTTCTGAAGCGCGGTTTCGTGCCAATCCATCATCATCAAGGAGAGATTCATGGCTGTAGTGATCGTTCCCGGGCCCGCTGTCGGACGCGCGCATCGGGACCTGCTGGGGATGTGCCGTCGTAGAGGCCGCTGGGCGACCGGACAGATCCGTCGGGCGGTTCGCGCCAGGGCCGGATCGGACGCTGGAATGACCACGGCCGAGTACGCGGTCGGCACGCTCGGGGCGTGTGCTTTCGCCGCCGGCCTGTACAAGGTGGTGACCAGTTCGGCCGTCATCGGCGCGCTGACCGAGCTCCTGGACCGGGCGCTTCATGCGACCTGACGGACTATCGGTGGCCTGGCCGCTCCCCCGCCGTTCCCGAACCCGAACCCGAACCTGGCACCAACCCCGTCCCCGTCCCCGTCCCCGGACTGGGCGGGCTCGTCGGCAACGCGGTCGTGGCGACGCGGGCTTCGCCACGGCGGAGACCGCGGTGGCGCTGCCGGCACTGGTACTGCTTGCCGCGATGCTGATCTGGGGTGTACTCGCGGCGGCCGCCCAGATCCGCTGCGTGGACGCGGCTCGTGTCGGGGCCAGGGCGGCCGCGCGCGGCGAGCCGGATGCTGCCGCGATCGCCCGCTCGGCCGCCCCACCCGGGGCGGCGGTGCAGGTCGGCGTGGAGACCGACACGGTGCGGGTCACCGTGGACGCGCCGTGCGCGGGCCCTGGGAGGCTCGCCGCCGTGCTCTCCGTCCGGCTGAGCGCCACCGCTGTGGCGGCGCGGGAGGACACCCTGGTGGGCGGCGGAGGTGCCGGGTCATGGCCGTCCTGAGCCGCGTCGCGGCAACAGTGCGCCGCGGTGCGTGCGCCCGCAGGGCCCGTACCACCTGTGCCGCCCGGGCGGCGGCGGCAGGTCGCGGGCCGGACACAGGCTCCGCGACGGTCTGGCTGGTCGCGTTCGCGGTGCTCGGCTGCGCGGTGTTCTCCGCGATCCTCTCGGTCGGCGCGGTGGTCGGGGCCCGGCACCGGGCGGAGGCCGCCGCCGATCTGGCTGCCCTCGCGGCGGCCGACCGGCTGCTCCTGGACCAGGACGGCGGATGCGGCCGAGCGGCCGGGATCGCCGCCGCTCAGGGGGCCACGGTGGTGTTCTGCGCGGTGGACCGGGAGGCGGACGCCGTTGAGGTGGTGGCAGAGGTGCCGGTCCGGGGAGTGCCTGTGCATCTGCCGGTCGGTCCGGCGCGTGCCCGGGCCCGCGCCGGACCGGTCCGGGCGGTGACCGGTCTGGCGGAGGAGAGCCTCGACGCGAAGGCGGGTGACTCACGAGCCCCTGGCGCCGGACCGGGCCTACCGGCTGGCTTCCCGGCGTCCGTCCCCGCCGTCCTTCTCGCCCTCCCCGTCGTGCGTCCTGCTGCCGGCCCCGGCTCTCCCGGTGCCGGCGTCCTGGTCCGTCGTCGGGGCTCCGGCGAGCAGCACGTCCAGCAGCCGGATGGCGGCAGCCTTGTCCAGCGGGTCGTTCCCGTTGCCGCATTTGGGCGACTGCACGCAGGACGGGCACCCCCGCTCGCACTCGCAGGCCGCGATCGCCTCCCGGGTGGCCGTCAGCCACTGCACGGCCCGCTGGAAACCGCGTTCGGCGAAGCCGGCCCCGCCGGGGTGGCCGTCGTAGACGAACACGGTGGGCAACTGGGTGTCGGGGTGCAGCGGCACCGAGACGCCGCCGATGTCCCAGCGGTCGCAGGTGGCGAACAGCGGCAGTAGGCCGATCGAGGCGTGCTCGGCGGCGTGGGCGGCACCGGGGAGCTGGTCGAGCGGGATGTCCGCGTCGAGCAGCTGGTCCTCGGTGACGGACCACCAGACCGCGCGGGTGCGCAGTGTGCGGGGCGGCAGGTCGAGCTTGGTCTCGCCCATGATCTCCCCGGTCGAGATCCGCTTGCGGAGATAGCCGACCACCTGGTTGACCACCTCCACCGAACCGAAACTGAGCCGGCCCTCGCCCCACTCGACCGAGGTGTCGGTGGAGAGCACGGAGACGGAGGTGATGTCGCGGGCGGCCGTCGTGTAGGGCGGGTCGGCCGGTTCGACCAGAGCGACCGAGCTTTCCAGGTCGAGCTCCCGGACGAGGTAGCTGCGCCCCTGGTGGAGGTGGACGGCTCCGGTGTGGACGGTGGTGTGGGCGGCGGAGGCGTCCACGGTGCCGAGCAGACGGCCGGTCGGGGACTCGACGATCTGCACCGGGTTGCCCCCGCTGCCACGCAGGTCGACGGCGTCGGCGGCGCGTTCACGGCGGGTCCAGTACCAGGAGCCGTCGCTGCGCCGGCGCAGTAGCCCGCGCCGTTCCAGGACGGGCAGCAGCGGGGCGGCGGAGGGGCCGAAGAGGTCCAGGTCGGCATCGGTGAGCGGAAGTTCGGCGGCCGCGGCACACAGATGCGGGGCCAGGACGTGCGGATTGTCGGGGTCGAGCACGGTGGCCTCGACAGGTGTGGCGAACAGCGCCTCGGGGTGGTGCACCAGATAGGTGTCCAGCGGGTCGTCACGGGCGATCAGGACGGCGAGCGCGCCCTGAGCCTCGCGCCCGGCCCGTCCGGCCTGTTGCCAGAGCGAGGCCCGGGTACCGGGGTAGCCGGCCATCAGGACGGCGTCCAGACCGGAGATGTCGACGCCGAGTTCGAGAGCGGAGGTGGAGGCGAGTCCGAGCAGTCGCCCGGTGTGCAGATCGCGTTCGAGGGCCCGGCGTTCGTCGGCGAGGTAGCCGCCTCGGTAGGCGGCCACCCGGTCGGCGAGCGGGCGCCCGAGCCGGTCCTGGGCCTGGAGCGCGACGAGTTCGGCGGCCCGGCGGGAACGGACGAACACGACGGTGCGGGTCTGGTTCTCGACCAGGTCGGTCAACAGGTGGGCGGCCTCGGCCGTGGCCGTCCGCCGGACGGGCGCGCCGTGCTCGCCGACGTTCTCGGTGAGCGGCGGCTCCCAGAGCCCGAAGACCGCCGGGCCGCGCGGAGAACCGTCCTCGGTGACCGCCTCGGCGGGCAGTCCGGTGAGCCGTCGGGCGGTGGCGGCCGGGTCCGCGGTGGTGGCCGAGGCGAGCAGGAACGTGGGCGTGGAACCGTACCGGGCGCAGATCCGGCGCAGCCGCCGCAGCACTTGGGCGACGTGCGAGCCGAACACGCCCCGGTAGCTGTGGCACTCGTCGACGACCACGTACCGCAACGCCTTGAGGAAGGAGGCCCAGCGCGGATGGGCGGGCAGGATGCCGCGGTGCAGCATGTCCGGGTTGGTGAGCACGTACGAGGCGTACTGGCGCACCCACTCGCGTTCCTCGGGCGGTGTGTCGCCGTCGTAGAGGGCGGGCCGGACCCGGGGCGGGGCGAGCTCGGCGGCCCGGCGGCGCTGGTCGGCGGCGAGCGCCTTGGTGGGGGCCAGGTACAGGGCGGTGGCACCGCGCCCGTTGCGGGCCTCGGTGCCGTCCAGCAGGTCGCTGAGCACCGGGGCCAGGTAGCCGAGCGACTTGCCCGAAGCGGTGCCTGTGGCGATCACCACAGTATGGCCGGATTTGGCCAGATTCATCGCTTCTGCCTGATGAGCCCAGGGCTGCTCCACGCCCAGAGCCAGGGCGGAGGCCACGATCTCGGGCCGGATCGAGTCGGGCCACGGCGAATAACGGGCGGGTCGGGCGGGAAGGTGCTCCGTATGGGTGAGTCGGTCGGACCGCCCCCTGGTGGTGGACAGGGTCGTGAGCAGTGCCTCGGGCAGGCTGTGTCGGGGCGGCATGAGGACCCAGTGTGTCACCGGCGTGACGCAGAATCGTCGTAAGCCATCGTGCGGGCATGGTCGCAGGTGGTTGAATGTGGCCGTGACGGCCGTACGGCCGGGGGTCGCAGCGCTGAGGCTCGCCACGCGTTGGCTGGGTGTGTCCGGCGTTCGTGACCATGCGGTGACGGCCGTCCGGCCGAGGATCGCAATGACGTAGCAAGGCAAGGTGCTGGAGGTTCCGTGGACCTGTCCCTGTCGACCCGTACAGTCGGCGACCGCACGGTCGTCGAGGTTGGCGGCGAGATCGATGTGTACACCGCCCCGAAGCTGCGCGAGCAGCTGGTCGAGCTCGTCAACGACGGCAACTACCACCTCGTCGTCGACATGGAGGGCGTGGACTTCCTCGACTCGACCGGTCTGGGCGTGCTGGTGGGCGGTCTCAAGCGAGTGCGCGCTCACGAGGGCTCGCTGCGCCTGGTGTGCAACCAGGAGCGCATCCTGAAGATCTTCCGTATCACCGGCCTGACCAAGGTCTTCCCGATCCACACCTCGGTGGACGACGCGGTCAACTCGACCGACTGACGCGGCCGGGCCGGCCCAGCGGCCGGCCCGCCCGATTCACGCGTCCGGGGTGCCCGGGGCCCTGTGCCCCGGTCGCCTCCGGTCGCCCCGGGGCCGGTGGAGACCGGCCCGTACGGGCCGCATGGTCGGCCCCGGTCGGAGTACCCCGAGGGGGAGAGATGGCAACCGTCGAACTTCGATTCAGCGCGCTTCCCGAGCACGTGCGTACGGCCCGGCTGGTCGCCGCGGCAGTCGCCAGACGTGCCGGCGTCGACGAGTCGGTGCTCGACGAGGTGCGGCTCGCCGTGGGTGAGGCGTGTTCCCGTGCCGTCGGCCTGCACCAGCGCGGTGGCATCACCGGCGCGGTCCGGGTGGCGCTCACCGACCAGGAGAAGCGTTTCCTCATCGAGGTCGAGGACGAAGCCGGTCCCGCTACCGTCCCGCCTCCGGGTGCGACCGAGGGCGCGGACCCGGACGAGGACACCCTGGGCCTCGCCGTCATCACCGGCCTGGTCGAGGACCTGGAGGTCACCAGCGGAGCCGGTGGCGGCCTGATCCGGATGAGTTGGCCGGTTTCGGTCGACGCGGTGACGGTCTGATCCAGCGGCGTCGGCTCGTTGGGTCCCGGCCCGCCAAGCACCGGCCTGCGAAGCACTGACCCGCGAAGCAATGACCCGCCGAACGCCGACCTGCCGGGTACCGGCCGGCCGAGCGCTGGTCCCGGGTATCTGTTCACGGCTCGCTGTCGTGCCTTGCCTTGCTCTGAGCCGGTGCCTGCTCTCGACCGCCTCCCCGGCGCTGACGCCATTGCTCGGCGTTCTGGCCGGACCGGGACGGTCTCGCGCTGCCGTCCGTACCGGTGCCCGGGGGCTGTGGGCGGGGCAGACGACTGGGCAGGCGGTCCGAATCCGGGGTGGGCGGGCCCGAACCGGCGCCCGGCGCGGAGCGGGTGGCCGAATACGGGCGGGAACCGGGGGCGGTGCGGTGGCCGTGTAGGTTCGCAGTTCGACGACCGAAACCGAAAGGGCTTCTCCGGTGAACAAGCGACTGCTGGCCGTACCCGCGCTCGGTGCGCTGCTCGCGTTCGGCGCCGTCGGCTGCGGCGACGACAACAGCAAGCAGCTGGAGTCCTGGGCGGCGAACGTCTGCGGCGCGGCCAAGGACCCGATCGCCCAGGCGCAGACGGCACTCGCGGACACCGGCCAGGTGAAGACCGGCGAGGCCCCGGGCGACCTGCAGAAGCGGCTCTCGACGGACATAGGCCGCCTGGCCAAGACCAACCAGGACATCGCCGCGGCCATCAACTCGGCCGGAGCGCCCAAGGTGGACGACGGGGCGAACCTCCAGAAGGACACCGTCGCGGAGCTCAACAAGGCGGCGGACGGCTACCTGGACGTCCAGAAGAAGGTGGACGCGCTGCCCAATACGGACCAGGCGAAGTTCGCGGACGGGTTGCGCAGCGTCGCTGACCAGGTGCAGCAGCTGGCCTCGCTGTCCACCCAGGCGCAGGCCAAGCTGCAGCGCGGCGAGCTCGGTGCCGCGATGGCCAAGCAGGAGGGCTGCAAGCCGGGCGCGGCCGGTGCGGCCCCGACCACCGGGGCGAGCGGCGCCCCGGCCACTGACGCCCCGGCGAGCGGTGCCCCGGCCACCGACGGCGCCGGCGGAACGCCCGCCCCCGGCGCCACGGACGGCACGAGCCCGGCCACGAGCCCCACCGGGACGGACACGGGTGCGGCGTCGACCCCGCCCGCACCCGCCCCCTCGGCGAGCTGAGGCCGCTGGGGACCTGTCGAGACTCGCCGGGGCCGCCGGGGCCGCTGACTGCGGAGACCCGTTGAGACTCACTGAGACTCACTGAGACCCATGGAGATCCGTTGAGGCCTGCCCAGGCGGGCCCGTTCGGGCGTGGCCCGGCGAGCGGTCGGCGGCGGCGGGTCGGGAGACAATGGCGGGGTGATCAGTAGCCCCGTTCTCGACCAGACCCGCCTCGCCAAGCTGCGCGAGGCACTGCTCGCCGCCTCGTACACCGCCGACGGCTGCCTCGGCCTGCTCGGGCCCACCGGGTACGCGGCGCTGGCCCGCAGCGAGGCGGTCCCGGCGCTGCGCGCCACCCGCGGCGGCAGCCCGCTGGAGACGCTGGTGCGGCTTTTCCTGTTGCAGCAGCCCGTCCCGTACCGGGCGGCCGCTGCCGCCCTGCCCGTCGAGGACTGCCTGGCCGACGGCTGGCTGCGTCCGGACGGCGACCTGGTGCGAGCCACCGTGGACATCCGTCCGTACGCCAATGAGGTCGCCGGCCTGCCGAGTTCGGACGCCTGGGTGGTCTCCGACCTGGGCTGCGCGGTCGGCGGCGCGGGCGGGATCGGCTCCGGTGAGACCGCGCAGGGAGTGGCCCGCAAGGATCTGGTGCTCGGGGTGGGCGGCGCGTCCACCACGCTGGCCAACCTCGCCGTGCGCCGGCCGGTCCGGGCCGCCCTGGACCTCGGTTCGGGCTCCGGCGTGCAGGCGCTGCACGC
This sequence comes from Kitasatospora sp. NPDC087315, assembly GCF_044744345.1. NCBI lineage: Bacteria > Bacillati > Actinomycetota > Actinomycetes > Kitasatosporales > Streptomycetaceae > Kitasatospora > Kitasatospora sp. NPDC087315. The sequence continues at coordinate 75,392 of NZ_JBIUYD010000007.1, forward strand.
CGCCCGGCACGCCCAGCGGGTCACCGCCACCGACCTCAACCCCCGCGCCCTGCGGTTCACCGAACTGACCCTCGCGCTCTCCGGTTTCGACAACACCGAGACCGCCGTAGGCAGCCTCTTCGAGCCGGTCGGGGAGCGGAAGTTCGACCTGATCGTCTCCAACCCGCCGTTCGTGATCTCGCCCGCCGGCCGCTTCACCTACCGGGACGGCGGGATGGCCGGCGACGACCTGTGCCGCAGCCTGGTCCGCACCGCCGCCGCCCATCTGGAGCCCGGCGGCTACTGCCAGCTGCTCGCCAACTGGCAGCACGTCAAGGGCGAGGACTGGCACGACCGGCTGGCCGGCTGGGTCGCGGGCACCGGCCTGGACGCCTGGATCGTCCAGCGGGAGGTCCAGGACGTCGCCCAGTACGCCGAGTTGTGGCTGCGCGACGGCGGCGACCACCGCGGCCCCGGCGGCGACTACCAGGCCCGGTACGGGGAGTGGCTGGACGCCTTCGAGGCGGGCCGGGTCGAGGGCATCGGCTTCGGCTGGATCACGCTGCGCGCGGGCGGCGCCGACCGGCCGACCGTCCGGGTGGAGGAGTGGCCGCACCCGGTCGAGCAGCCGCTCGGTCCGCACATCGAGGAGTGGTTCGACCGGCAGGACTACCTGCGGACGCACGACGACGCGGGGCTGCTCGCGGCCCACTACGTGCTGGCCGACGAGGTCGTCCAGGAGCAGGTCGGCGCGCCCGGGGCGGAGGACCCGGAGCACGTGATCCTGCGGCACAACCGGGGCATGCGGCGCGCCACCAAGGTGGACACGGTGGGCGCCGGCTTCGTCGGGGTCTGCGACGGGACGCTGTCGGCCGGCGAGATCGTCGACGCCATCGCGCAGTTGCTCGGAGAGGACCGGGTGGTGCTGCGGGACCGCGTACCGGAGTCGCTGCGGCTGCTCACCGAGCAGGGGTTCATCCGGCCCGTGGACTGACGAGCGTGGACTGACGAGTCCCGCGGTCCCCGGCCCGGGCCGGCCGCTCGGGCCGGGGGCCGGTTCACCTCGCCGTACCCCCTGGTTCGTCCGTCGGCCGCCGAGCGGCTGCCTCCCGTTGGCCCCCGACTGTGAGGCTCTGTCCACAGGCTGTGGACAGAGCTGGGGGCGCGGGGTTGGAGACGACGACGGCGACGGTGGGCGGCATCGTGCTCGCCCTCTTCGGCAGCGCCCTGCTTCTCTGGTGCGCCGCCGAAGTGCGCCTTCGCCACCTCGTGCGCCGCCGGGGCGTGCCCGCGGTCGCCACCGTGGTCGTCGAGGCCCACGCACACGGCGAGCTCGACAGCGCGCCGCTGCTCTCCTTCTCCGCGATGGCATCGGTCGGCGGCCCCGGGGCGGGCCGGTGCGCCGAGGCGGTGCTCACCCGGCCGCGCGGCCACACCCCGCTGCGCCGCCCGGTCCGCTTCTCGCCCGGCACCGCGGTGCGGATCTCGTACGATCCGCGCCGCCCGTCCCGGGTGGTGCTGGCGGCGGCCGAGACGGGCCGTGTCGCGCTGACGGACCTGCTCTGGAGCTCGCTCGGCGTCGGCAGCCTGGCCGCCGGTGCCTGCCTGCTGGCTGTCGCTGGCACGGTCTGACAGGCATCCGTCGTACGGTCCGGCCCGTCCGGTGGGCGTCCGTCGCAGGGGGCCGGCGCGGTCCGGTGGGCGGCCGTCGTACGATCCGTCACGGGCCGGTGGACGGCCGTCGCACCGGCCGTCCCGGGTGACGGGCGGCCCACCGATTATTTGTTGACAGATTTTGAAATCCGTCATTCCATCCTTCGGAACCCGCCGAAGCCCCCCTCCACGGGGCGCGATCCTCCATCATCGGGTTACCGTTCGAGTGGCGTCGGTCGGCCTAGCCGGTGAAAAAGCGGGATCCGTCCGTTTGACAAGGGTGGCCGGGGTACGGTCACACTCCGCTGGTGGGGTCGTCGTACAGCGGCAGCCCCGGGACGGTGGAGGGGTCGGGCGGAGCGCAGCCCGTGCTGCCAGCGCCGACCAGCTCACATAACGACCGGGAGAGAAGAGCGAAGGTGTCCCCGAGCAGCGAGACCGCGCACGGACAGCGACTCGTCATTGTCGAGTCGCCGGCCAAGGCGAAGACGATCAAGGGCTACCTTGGCCCCGGCTACATCGTCGAGGCGAGCGTCGGGCACATCCGCGACCTGCCCAGCACGGCGGCCGAGGTACCGGACAAGTACACCGGCGAGGTACGCCGCCTCGGCGTGGACGTCGACCACGACTTCGCGCCCATCTACGTGGTCAACGCGGACAAGAAGTCCCAGGTCAGCAAGTTGAAGTCGTTGCTCGCGGAGTCCGACGAGCTCTTCCTCGCCACCGATGAGGACCGCGAGGGCGAGGCCATCGCGTGGCACCTCCAGCAGGTGCTCAAGCCCAAGGTGCCGGTGCACCGGATGGTGTTCCACGAGATCACCAAGACGGCGATCCAGGAGGCCGTGGCCAACCCGCGCGAGCTGAACCAGCGCCTGGTCGACGCCCAGGAGACCCGCCGCATCCTCGACCGTCTCTACGGCTTCGAGGTCTCGCCGGTGCTGTGGAAGAAGGTCATGCCGAAGCTGTCGGCGGGCCGCGTGCAGTCCGTCGCGACCCGTCTGGTGGTCGAGCGCGAGCGCGAGCGGATGGCCTTCCGCAGCGCGTCCTACTGGGACCTGGTCGGCACCTTCGGCACCGGCCGCACCCCCGCGGACGCGGCCAACCCGGAGACCTTCGGCGCCCGGCTCGCCACCGTGGACGGCAAGCGGATCGCCAGCGGCCGCGACTTCGGTTCGGACGGCCGGCTGAAGAGCGCCAGTGCGAACACGCTGCACCTGGACGAGCAGGCCGCCCGTACGCTGGCCGCCGCCCTGGAGCAGACCGCCTTCGCGGTGCGCGCCGTCGAGTCCAAGCCCTACCGCCGCTCGCCGTACGCGCCGTTCCGCACCACCACGCTCCAGCAGGAGGCCAGCCGCAAGCTGGGCTTCGGCGCGAAGCGGACCATGCAGGTGGCCCAGAAGCTGTACGAGAACGGCTTCATCACCTATATGCGTACCGACTCCACCACGCTGTCGGACACCGCGATCGCGGCCGCCCGCGCGCAGGTCACCCAGCTCTACGGTGCCGACTACCTGCCGGACGCGCCGCGGACCTACGCCAGCAAGGTCAAGAACGCGCAGGAGGCGCACGAGGCGGTCCGTCCGTCCGGCGACCGTTTCCGCACCCCCGCCGAGACCGGCCTGAGCGGTGACGACTTCCGCCTCTACGAGCTGATCTGGATGCGGACCGTCGCCTCCCAGATGAAGGACGCGGTCGGTCAGTCCGTCACCGTCAAGGTCGGTGGCGCCGCCTCGGACGGCCGGGACGTCGAGTTCTCCGCCTCCGGCAAGATCATCACCTTCCACGGCTTCCTCAAGGCCTACGTGGAGGGTGCCGACGACCCGAACGCCGAGCTGGACGACCGCGAGCGGCGCCTGCCGCAGGTCACCCAGGGGGATCCGCTCTCCGCCGAGCAGCTCACCCCCGAGGGCCACGCCACCAAGCCGCCGGCCCGCTACACCGAGGCCTCGCTGGTCAAGGAGCTGGAGGACCGCGAGATCGGCCGCCCCTCCACCTACGCCTCGATCATCGACACCATCATCGGGCGCCGCTACGTCTTCAAGAAGGGGACGGCGCTGGTGCCGTCGTTCCTCTCCTTCGCCGTGGTCAACCTGCTGGAGAAGCACTTCGGCCGGCTGGTCGACTACGACTTCACCGCGAAGATGGAGGACGACCTCGACCGGATCGCGGCCGGCGAGGCGCAGTCCGTGCCGTGGCTGAAGCGCTTCTACTTCGGTGAGGGCGAGGGCCACGCCACCGGCGGTGCCGCCGAGGCCGGCAACGGCGACGGCGACCACCTGGGCGGGCTGAAGGAACTGGTCACCGACCTCGGCGCGATCGACGCCCGGGAGATCAGCTCGTTCAAGGTCAGCGACGACATCACGCTGCGGGTCGGCCGCTACGGCCCGTACGTCGAGCGGGCCTCCGTGGTGGACGGCGAGCCCGGCCAGCGCGCCGACATCCCGGACGAGCTGCCGCCGGACGAGCTGACGGTCGAGCTGGCCGAGGAGCTGCTGGCCAAGCCCAGCGGGGACTTCGAGCTCGGCCCGGACCCGGTCAGCGGCAACATGCTGGTCGCCAAGGACGGCCGGTACGGCCCGTACGTCACCGAGATCCTGCCCGAGGGCACGCCCAAGACCGGCAAGAACGCCGTCAAGCCGCGCACCGCCTCCCTCCTCACGACGATGTCGCTGGACACCGTCACCCTGGAGGACGCGCTTCGGCTGCTCTCGCTGCCGCGCGTGGTCGGGGTGGACCCGGAGGGCGTGGAGATCACCGCGCAGAACGGCCGCTACGGCCCGTACCTCAAGCGCGGCACCGACTCGCGCTCGCTGACCAGCGAGGAGCAGATGTTCACGGTCACCCTCGAGGAGGCCCTGGCCATCTACGCCCAGCCCAAGCAGCGCGGCCGGGCCGCCGCCGCGCCGCCGCTCAAGGAGCTGGGCACCGACCCGGTCAGCGAGCGCCCGGTGGTGGTCAAGGACGGCCGCTTCGGGCCGTACGTCACCGATGGCGAGACCAACGCGACGCTCCGCAAGGACGACGAGGTCGAGACCATCACGCCCGAGCGCGGCTACGAGCTGCTCGCCGAGAAGCGGGCGCGCGGACCGGTGAAGAAGACGGCGAAGAAGGCCCCGGCCAAGAAGACGACCGCGAAGAAGACGGTCGCGAAGAAGGCCACCGCCACCAAGACGGCGGCGGCCAAGACCGCGGCCACCAAGACGACGGCGACGAAGACGGCGACCAAGACGACGGCGAAGGCCGCGGCCAAGAAGACGGCCACCAAGAAGGCCGCCGCGGGCAAGACCACCGTCACCGACGAGGGCTGACCCTCCGCCAGTGGCACCGGGCCCGCGCCTCCGCTCCGGAGGCGCGGGCCCGCGCCGTGTGCGCGGAGCGTCACAACCGTGCAATGACCGGGATCCGGAACCCCGCTCACCCTTTTGCGGCAAGCGCCGACCGCTACGCTGACCGTATGACGAGCGAGGAGCAGCCCACCCCCAGCGCCGCCCCGGCCGCCAGAGCCGGCGCGCCCGACCTTCCCGAGGTCGCGCCCGCCGGGACCCCCGGTGAACGGGCCCGCGCGCTGCTGCGGACGCGCCCGTACCGCCGGCTCTGGACCACCCAGCTGATCGGGGGCACCGCCGACCGGCTCGGTCTGCTGGTGCTGCTCGCGCTCACCGTGACCGCCGCCGCCCTCGGCGGCCAGTTCGGCGACCTGCCGCGCAGCCTCGGCTTCGCCGTCGCCGCCGTCTTCGCCGCCCGGCTGGCCGCCACCGTGCTGGTCGGCGCCGCTCTGCTCGGCCCGGTGCACCGACTGCTCACCGGCCCGCTGGACCGCCGCTGGACGCTGTTCGGCGCGGACGCGCTGCGCGCCGTGCTGATCGGCGTCGCGCCGTGGTGGGTCGTCTGGCTGGGCTCCGGCCCGAAGCCCTCCGGCGGTGCGACGTACGTCCTGCTCGCCACCGTCTTCCTGACCGGGGCCGCCGAACGCGTCTGGGCGATCGCCAAGGCCGCCGCCGTCCCCGGCCTGCTGCCGCCGGGCAACCCGTACGCTCCGGCCGCCGAGCAGCGCCCGTCCGCCGCCAACCTGGAGACCGTCCGGACGCTGGACCGTCGCACCGGCTGGGCCACCGTGCCGGTCGCGGCCGCCGCGCTGATCGCGCTCACCCTCGTCGGCAACATCTTCGCGGCCCTCGGCTCGGACTGGCTGCGCGCCCACCAGCTCACCTTCGCCGCCCTCGGTTCGGCCGCCCTGTTCACGGCCTCGGCCGTCCGGGTGTACCTGCAGCAGCTGTCCGGTGGTCCGGTGCCGGTCGCCCCGCACTCGCCGCTGCAGGGCCTGCGCGCCCCGACCGACACGACGCCGGGCCCCGCCCTGAACAAGGGCCGCACCGGCTCCGCCCCGTACTTCACCTTCTCCGTCGCCGCCGGGTACGCCTCGATGGCGGGCGTCGCCGCGCTGGCGCTGCTGACCGCCGCCGAGCACCGGGCCGGGCCGATCGGCTACGGCCTGCTGGTGCTCGTCGCCGCCGCCACGCCCGCGCTCGGCGCCCGGCTCACCCGGGCCACCCTGCCCGCGCTCTCCCGCCGCCGGCTGCTGGCGCTGGCGCTGCTGACCGAGGGCGTGGCGCTGATCCTGGCCGGCCTGGTGCTGGACTTCGTCCTCGTCCTGCTGCTGACCGTGCTCGCCGGGCTGGCCGCCGGGATCACCGTCTCGGCCGGGCGTACCCTGCTCGCCCAGGAGGTCGAGGAGGCCCGGCTGCCCAAGGTCACCGAGCACCTGCACGCGGTGCTGCGGGCCGTGGTGGGCACCGCGCTGGTTGCCGTCCCGCTGATCGCCGCCGCCTACGGGGACGTCGAGTACGGCCGGATCGAGCCCGGCTCGTTCACCTTCATCCACGGCGGTGCGGCCCTCGCGGTGGCCACCACCGGGCTGCTGACCCTCGTCCTCGCGGCCGTCGTGCTGCTCAAGACCGACGACCGCCGGGGCACCACCCCCTTCGTCCGTGAGCTGGTGGACGCCGTACGCGGCGGCACCGGGCTCGCCTCGCACCGCACCACCGGCACCGGCTTCTTCATCGCCCTGGAGGGCGGCGACGGCGCCGGCAAGTCCACCCAGGCCCAGGCGCTCGCCGAGTGGATCCGGGGCAAGGGCCACGAGGTGGTGCTCACCCGCGAGCCCGGCGGCAGCCCGGTCGGGCAGCGGCTGCGCGGCCTCGTCCTGGACGTCGGCAACACCGGACTGTCGCACCGCGCCGAGGCGCTGATCTACGCCGCCGACCGCGCCGAGCACGTCGAGAACGTCATCCGGCCCGCGCTGGCCCGCGGCGCCGTCGTGATCACGGACCGGTACATGGACTCCTCCATCGCCTACCAGGGCGCCGGCCGCGACCTGGCCGCGACGGAGGTGGCCCGGATCTCGCGCTGGGCGACCGGCGGACTGGTGCCCGACCTGACCGTCGTCCTGGACGTGGATCCGAGCAAGGCCCGGGAGCGGTTCACCGAGGCGCTGGACCGGCTGGAGTCCGAGCCGACCGAGTTCCACCAGCGGGTGCGGTCCGGCTTCCTCGCCCTGGCGGCCGCCGACCCGGCGCGCTACCTGGTCGTCGACGGCAGCCAGCAGCCCGCCTTCGTCACCACCGCGATCCGGCACCGGCTCGACCGCGAGCTGCCGCTCTCCGAGCAGGAGAAGGCCGCCCGCGTCGAGCGGGAGCGGCTGGCCCGCGAGGAGGCCGAGCGCCGCGCCGCCGAGGAGGCCCGGAAGAAGGCCGAGGCGGAGGCCGCCGAGCGCAAGCGGCTGGAGCTGCTGGAGCAGCTCCGGGCCGAGCAGGCGGAGAAGGAACGGCTGGCCAAGGAGGAGGCCGAGCGGGTCGCCGCCGAGGCCGCCCGCAAGGCGGCCGAGGAGGCCCGGCTCCGGGCGGAGGAGGAAGCCCGCCGGCAGGCCGAGGAGGAGGCGAAGCTGCGGGCCGCTGAGGAGGCCCGGCTGGCCGCCGAGGCCGCCGAGCGCAAGCGGCGTGCTGAGGAGGCCGCCGTCCAGGCGGAGCTCCAGCGGCAGCGCGATCTTCAGCGCGAGGAGCAGCGGCGGCGGGCCGAAGAGGCCCTGCAGCGGGCCGAGGAGGCCCGGCTGGCGCAGGCCGCCGCGCTCGCCGCGGCCGCTGCTGCCGCCGAGAGCACGGCCGACCGGGCCGACCGGACGGCTCCGGGGGACGCGGTGACCACCGAACTGCGGGTGGTGAAGGACAGTGACGAGGCCACCCAGGAGATCTCCGAGCGGGACCGCCGGGCGGCTGCCCGGGCGGCCGAGGAAGCGGAGGCGGCGAGGGCCGCAGCGGCCCCCGCGGCCGACGAGACGGCGAAGCTGCCGGTCGTTCCCGCCGCCGCGGCCGACGAGACCACCGTGCTGCCCCGGGTGCCCTCGGCCGACGCCGACCGGACCGCGGTGCTGCCCCGGGTCGAGCCGGACCGCCCGGCCGACCGCCTCCCGCCGGGCCTCTGGCGGGAGGAGCCGGCCGACAGCACCCGCGAGCTGCCGGTGGTCGAGGAGCAGCCGCCGGCCACCGAGCCGCGCCCCCGGCCGTCCTGGGCCGAGGAGACCCCGATGGACGACCTGCCGAGCCTCACCGACACCCTGCTCGGCTCGCGCGACGAATGGGCCCGCTGGAACCAGGGCGGCCCGGCCGACCAGCAGGGCCCGCAGAACCAGGGTGCGCCGTACGGCGGCCAGGGCGGTCAGGGTGGTCAGGGCGGCGGGGCCCGGAGTGGCGACAGGGGTGAGGGCAAGGGCAAGGGCCGTCGCTGGGGCCGCCGGGGCTGACCCGGCCGGGGTCGGCCCCCGGGGCGTTGGGCGTAGGACGCGGGCGGTGCGGTCGGAGCGGGTCTCCGGCGCCGCCGCCCGCTGTCGTGGCGGGCACGTATGCTCGACGGCGGGGAAGAGCGCCGGGAGCGCAGCCGTACCGAGCTTGGGAGCAGCAGTGGCCGTCTGGGACGACCTGGTGGGTCAGGACCGGGTGGTCGAACAGCTGACCGCCGCCGCCCGGGCGGCCGGAGCGGCGGTCGCCGCCGGGCGCGGTGCCGCACCGGAGCCGGGCACCAACGCCTCCCTGATGACACACGCCTGGCTGTTCACCGGCCCGCCCGGGGCCGGCCAGACCACCGGCGCCCGCGCCTTCGCGGCCGCCCTGCAGTGCACCAGCCCGGACCTCGCGCTCGGCGGCACGCCCGGCTGCGGGTTCTGCGACGGCTGCCACACCGTGATGGCGGGCAGCCACGCCGACGTCAAGTACGTCCGCACCGACGGTCTGTCGATCGGCGTCGGCGACATGCGCGCCCTCGTCCTGCGCGCCTCCAGCTACCCGACCGGCGGCCGCTGGTCGGTGATCCTGGTGGACGCCGCCCACCGGCTGACCGAGGCCGCCGCCAACGCCCTGCTCAAGGGCGTGGAGGAGCCGTCCCCGCGCACCGTCTGGCTGCTCTGCGCGCCCTCGGTCCAGGACGTACTGCCGACCATCCGCTCACGCTGCCGCCTGCTGGTGCTGCGGACGCCCGCCGCCGAGGCCGTCGCCGACACGCTGGTACGCCGCGACGGCGTCGACCCGGAGACGGCCCGGCTGGCCGCGCTCGCCGGGCAGGGGGACGTCGACCGCGCCCGCCGGCTGGCCGTCGACGAGCAGGCGCGCAACCGCCGGACCGAGGTGCTGCGCATCCCGCTGGAGGTCGGTGACATCGGCGGCTGCCTGGCGGCCGCCCAGCGCCTGGTCGACACCGCCAAGGCCGACGCCGAGGCGCTCGCGGAGACGCAGGACGCCAAGGAGACCGACGACCTGAAGGCCGCGTACGGCGCGGCCGAGGGCAGCAAGGCCCCGCGCGGCATGGCCGGGGCGGTCAAGGAACTGGAGAAGCGGCAGAAGAGCCGTGCCACCCGGACCCGCCGGGAGACGCTCGGCGTCGCCCTGCTCGACCTGCTCGGCTTCTACCGGGATGTGCTCGCCCTCCAGCTCGGCTCGACCGGTGCGCTGGCCAACGAGGATCAGCGCCAGGCCCTGAACCGGGTCGCGGCGGCCGGTCCGCCGGAGGGCACGCTGCGGCGGATCGAGGCGGTGCTCGCCTGTCGGCGGGCGCTGGACCGCAACGTCGACCCGCTGCTCGCCGTCGAGGCGATGACGGTGGCCCTGCGGGCGGGCTGAGGCCGGTCCGGGACCGCCGGGCCCTCGCCGGTCCGGCCGGGCTGCTGGGCCGTCGGGCCGCCGGGTACGGCTTCACGTCCTATCCGTTGTCCCACCTTCGAGTGAACGGGCGGTACGCGCCGGGCACACCCGCGTGTGACCGTCGGGTCGTCTTGCACGCTGGGGGCCGACTGCGCCCCGACGCCGGGGCCGTCGCGTCCCGTACGGCGCCGGCCGGTCCGGTGTCCGGCCCTCGTCCCGAGGTGGTGCGTCCCATGGTCCGTTCGCTCCTCGTCGTTCCCCTGCTGGCCGCGGCCGCCGTGGGCGGTGTCTGGCTGGCGCGCGGTGCGCTGCTGCGCTGGCGCGACCTGCGGGCCGCCGAGACGTACGAGCTGACCAGCGACCGGCGGCCGATGCTGCTTCGGACGCTCGGGGCGATGGCGTGCGGGGTCTGCGTCACGGCGCTGACCCTGCTGACGGCCTTCGGGGTGCTCGGCAGCCTCGGCGGACCGGACTCGGGGCAGGAAGGGGCACAGCTCGCCGTCGAGGACGAGGCCGACTGGGGCGCCGGGACCGTCGGTGGCGGCGCCCGGCAGGCAGCGCCGCCCGCAGCCGGGGTCCCGGCCCCCGACCCCGCCGCGGTCCCCGAGGCCGCTCCTCCGCCCGCCGCCGCCCAGGTGGTCAGCCGGTTCGACAGCGTCGGCCACCCGAGCGGCGGCGAACTGCTGCAGTCCGTCGTTCTCGGCCCGGACGGGCAGCCGCGCAACGTCCGGGTCTGGCTGCCCGCGCAGTACGCCAATGACCAGAACGCCCGTTTCCCGGTGGTGGTGATGCACGCCGCCACCCCGCGCAAGACCGCCGACGCCGAGGTCCCCGACGTCTTCGACGGCCTCAGCTCCGCCGTCCAGACCGGCAAGGCCCGCCCGTTCATCCTGGTCGCCCCCGAGGCGCCGAACGGCACCGCGCACCCCTGCGACCTGGTCGCCGCCGCCCCGCAGGCCGTCGCCGACGACGCCACGCTGCGCTCGGCCATCGCCGCCGCCTTCCGGACCCTGCCGCCCGGCCCGGCCTCCTGGGCCGCCCTCGGCGTCGAGGGCGGCGCGCCCTGCGCCGCGGCCGCCGGGCTGGCCCGCCCCGATCTGTACGGCGCGGCCGCGGCGATCTCCGGGCGGTACGACACCGCCGCGCTGGCCCGGACCGGAGCCGAGGCGCCCGCCGACGCCGCTCCCCGGCTGCTGCTGGCCGCCGCCAAGGCGGACAGCGCGGGGCTGGACGCGGCCCGCAAGCTCCAGGCCGCGCTGCGCGGCGGCACCGGTTCGGCGGCCCGCGCCGATGTGCGGATCTCCGACAATGTGCAGGACTACTCGCCGGAGCGGGAACGGCTGCGGCTGGTCCGGCAGGCGGCCCAGTACCTGGCCGAGACGCTGGCCAAGGCATCCTGATCACCGCTGCGGCGGCCACCACGCTTCGCGGTACCCGGGCGGTCCCGGGGCCACCGGACTCGAACACCTGAGGGGACCAGATGAAGGCCACGAAGCACGCCCCGGTCGCGAGGCAGGCCCCGGCCGTGGGACGTGCTCCGGGCATGAGACGCGTTCCGGCCGTGCGACGTGTTCCGGTGGCGAGGCACGCCCTGGCGGCCGTGCTGGCCGCGGCCGGGATGCTGGCCGGGGGGTGCAGCTCCGCCTCCTCCGGGCCGGAGGCGCCCCCCTCGGCCGCCGCCGGGCCCGCTGCCGCCGGCTCCGGCTCCGGCCCGGCTTCCCCCTCCGCCGGGGCGTCCCGCCCCAGGGTCACGCCGCTGGAGCCGCTGCCCGCGGCCGTGCCCGCCGCGCTGGCGTCGTACTACGGCCAGCGGCTCGCCTGGCAGCCGTGCGACGAGGGCTTCGAGTGCGCCACCTTCCGGGTGCCGCTGGACTACGACCACCCGGCGGGCGGGGACCTCGTCCTGGCGGCCGTCCGGGTCCGGGCCGAGTCGGTCGAGCCGGGGGCGCCGGGCGCGTCGGGGGTGTCGAAGGGACCCGAGGGATCGGTGGGATCAGGCCGCCGGCTTGGCTCGCTGCTGCTCAACCCCGGCGGCCCCGGCGGCTCGGCGGTCGATTACGTGAAGGCCGTCGCCGGGACGTACGACAGCGGCGTGCGCGCCCGGTACGACCTGGTCGGCCTCGACCCGCGCGGGGTCGGCCGCAGCAGCCCCGTGACCTGCCTGAGCAATCAGCGGATGGACGCCTACACCGCCGTCGACACCACCCCCGACGACCAGGCCGAGACGGACGCCCTGGTGGCCGCGGACAAGGAGTTCGCCGAGGGCTGCGAGGAGCGGGCCGGTGCCGAGCTCGGCCACCTCGGCACCGTCGAGGCGGCCCGCGACATGGACGTGCTGCGGGCGCTGCTCGGCGACGAGCGGCTGAACTACGTCGGCAAGTCCTACGGCACTTTCCTCGGAGCCACCTATGCCGGGCTCTTTCCCACCCGGACCGGCCGGATGGTGCTGGACGGCGCGATGGACCCGTCGCTCGACTCGCTCGACGGCAACCTGACCCAGGCCGGCGGCTTCGAGACCGCCTGGGCGGCCTTCGCCAAGGACTGCGCCAAGCACGAGGACTGCCCGCTCGGCCGGACCGAGCAGCAGGTCGGCGAGCAGCTCACCGCCCTGTTCAAGTCGCTCGACACCCAGCCGCTGGTCACCCCCGACTCCGGCCGCCTGCTGACCGAGTCCCGGGCGACCACCGGCGTCATCCAGGCGATGTACGCCGACTTCCTCTGGCCCGATCTGCGTGCCGCGCTCGCCGAGGCCAAGGCGGGCGACGGCACCGGTCTGCTGAAGCTGTCCGACTCGTACTACGGACGCCGCCCGGACGGCTCGTACCCCAACCTGATGTTCGCCAACACGGCGGTGAACTGCCTCGACCTGCCCGCACCGTTCACCGGCCCGGCGGAGGCCCAGCAGGCGGTGCCCGCCTTCGAGCGGACCTCGCCGCACTTCGGCCGCGACATGGCCTGGATGGCGCTGACCTGCACCTACTGGCCGGTCAAGGCCACCGGCGCCGCGCACACAGTCCGGGCCGCCGGCGCCCCCCCGATCGTCGTCGTCGGCACCACCCGCGACCCGGCCACCCCGTACGCGTGGGCGCAGTCGCTGGCCGGGCAGCTGCAGTCCGGCCACCTGCTGACCTACGACGGCGACGGCCACACCGCGTACGGCCGCCAGAACGCCTGCGTGGACGACGCCGTCAACGCCTATCTGCTGGGGGGCGGGCCGCCCGAGAAGGGGAAGCGCTGCGGGGGCTGATATTCGCTTCAACCGCCGCCCGGTGCGAAGTTACGATGAGCGCCCGCCACCCCCTGCCGCACCCCACACCCTCATCGGAGCGCACCGTGCTCGGAGTCAACGACCTGGCGACGTATGTCCTCGGCGCCCTCGTCATCGTCCTTCTCCCCGGCCCCAACTCCCTGTACGTGCTGTCCGTCGCCGCCCGCAAGGGCGTCCGGACCGGCTACACCGCGGCCGCCGGCGTCTTCGTCGGAGATCTCACTCTGATCAGCCTCACCTCGCTGGGCGCCGCCTCGCTGCTGGAGGCCAACCCGGCCGTCTTCGCCGTGGTGAAGTTTGGCGGCGCCGCGTACCTGCTCTGGATCGGCATCGGCATGCTTCGCGCCGCCCGCCAGCTCTGGCGCGAACGCCGTGCCGACGACCCCGCCGCAACCGCTGCCGGGCCCGCCCCGGAGGCCGTCGAGCGCCCGTTCCGCAGGGCCCTGGTGATCAGCCTGCTGAACCCGAAGGCGATCCTCTTCCTGCTCTCCTTCTTCACGCAGTTCGTGGACCCGTCCTACGGCCGGCCCGCCCTCTCCTTCGCCCTGCTCGGCGGCGTCCTGCAGACCTTCAGCCTGCTCTACCTCTCCATGCTGATCTTCGCGGGCACCACCCTCGCCACCGCCTTCCGCCGGCGCAAGCGGCTCTCCGCAGGCCTCACCAGCGGCGTCGCCGTCCTCTTCGCCGGCTTCGCCGCCAAGCTCGCCGTCTCCTCGACCTGAGCCCCGCCACCGTTACCCGGTACGGATCACCTCCGAACCTGTGTAGACTTGCCGCCGTTGCCGCTGCACTGCGTCAACGGTGCCGCCTTAGCTCAGTTGGCCAGAGCAACGCACTCGTAATGCGTAGGTCATGGGTTCGAATCCCATAGGCGGCTCCAAGGTAAACCCCAGGTTGGGCCTCTGACCTGGGGTTTTTGCCATCCTGTGACCGATACTTCGTAGGACTATCGGCGCACGAAACCAACGCATGTCGGATGCGTGGATCGGTAGCCACTCTGCGTCGATGGCCCCTCTCTTAGTCGCCTTCTAGTAGGTCGCTGACCTGCGGCTTGTCGCTCCATGTAGCTGAATTATCACTGGACTCTGATGCTGTAGTGGTCCAAAAAGTGCCCGAAGAGTGCCCGCGTGTCCCGAGGCATGTATCGAGGCCGGATCGGGAAGGCGCCGTTCCTTCACGAATCCGCCTGCACAGTGGTTGCGGGCAGTGACATTTTTAAGCGGGGCTGGCGGCAGTCGCGCCTAACGTGGCCACCACTGAGCAGAGGGTGGCTCAGCGCCGCACAGTTGACCGGGGCACCCGTGACAGGGCGGCTGCGCGCCGTCTGGCTCGATGGTGCGCCAGTCAGCGAGAAGGAGTGCAGGCGGTCCGCCGTGGAAGCGGTCGTGACCAGGCGTCGATGTCGTCCACGAGCGCGTCTTCCGGTTCCGAGGTCGTGCGAGGCGAGGCGGCGCCGCCCCGGGCGGTCGGTGAGCCGCCGACCGTTCTCCGCCTCTGCCGTCAGGGCCTCGAAGGTTCGCAGCTGGACCTCGTGGCATCTGGTAAGGATCACCGACCGCGAAGCGGTGTCCAGAGCCTCGGCCAGGGCGGCCACGTTCTTGCGGAGGGTGTCGACGTTGCGCTGTTGGAGGGCCGCGTCGTCTACGGCGGGCCGCACGAATGGGCTGTCGAGGAGGGATTCGAAGAGAGCCGAGCTGAAAATGCTCCTTGCGCAGGAGGGGGCTCGGGACTGACGCTGTCGATCATGAAGGACAGGCTAAGCAGCAGGTCAGGCGCCCTATCGGCTCGGCGGCCGTGGCCGAGGGGGCGCTCGACTTCGCAGCGCGCGTAGGCCACGTCCGAGCTGCCTACGGGTAGTGTGCGATCGTTTCCGCCGTGACCAGCAAAGAGACTCTTGTCCATATCGCTCTGGCCGACGGCCGGCCGAGCGGCATTCGGAAGGCATACAGCGCAGAGCGCTCGTGCATCTGCATCGCCTTCGGGCGGGCGGACTACCCCAAGGCCCGCATGCGCGAGGAGCTGTCTCGAACTGGCGTCTACCTGGTGCAGGGGCCGGACCCCGACCACCCAGGTAAGCAGCGCGTCTACATGGGGCGCGGGCAGGTCCTAACGACGCGACTCGACGATCACCAGCGGAAGAAGGACTTCTGGACCCAGGGCTTCGCGTTTACCACGGACAACAAGAACGGTCTGACCGAAGCTCATGTGGTACAGCTGGAGGCGCGGCTGATCCGTCAGGCGCGCGCAGCCGGCGTTGCGATCGTAGACAACGACGTGACGCCGAGTCCGACGCCGCCTCGTGCCGAGGAGCAGTCCGTCCACGACCGGCTGTTCGAGGACGTGTTGCTGCTGATGGGTGTCCTGGGCGTGGTGTGTCTGGAGGAGCCCGCCACCACGGTCGCTCCCGCCGATGCCGAGGGCGTGCAGTACCAGCTGAAGCCCAAGGGCACGTCATGCCGGGGCTTCGAGTGCTCTGACGGGTTCCTGGTACGCAAAGGAGCACTGGGCAGGATTGGCAAGGCGGAGAAGCTGTCGCCCGGTTACCGCTTGCGCCGGCAGGAGCTTCTCGACGACCAGGTTTTGGTGGAGACGTCGGACAAGAAGCACCTGCGCTTGGCGCGCGATCACGTGTTCGGCAGCCCGTCCCAGGCAGCCAGCGTGATGGCGGGGGTGAACTTGAACGGCCGCGTGGCCTGGGTCGACGAGAGCGGGCAGACGCTCAAGGATCACCAAGTCGGCAGCACCCTGGTCCCGCCTTCGGCACCGTCGAGCGACCAGCCGACATTGTTCGAGGCGGGGCGGGCCGTGTGACGCCGGTGTCCGCCGACAGTCGGCCCGGCCCACCGCCGAGTTCAGTGAGCACCTCCCCCGCGGTGAGAGGACCCGCCGTCGGTGCTTTGCCGCGCCGCCTTGCCTTGGTCCAACTGCCGGTTCCCGGAGAGAGCCGGTACTCGATGTCAGTTTCCTTGGAGACTCTCGTGCAGGGAGCGCATGGCGTGGATTACGAATCGATCGTCGTCATTTCCCACAGCGAGAAAGTCGTCAAGGTCCGGCCAGTCGATGAGTTCGCTCAGCAGGGCTACGGAGCGCATGTCACCAACTTTCAACGCCTCGGCGCAGGCGTGGCCGGCGTTGCGGAGGAGGTCGATGACGGAGTGCCGAAACAGGCGGGGACCCTCGGCTGATAGCTTCCAGAAGCGAACCTCCTCAATGGCTTCACGCCACTTCGCCTGCCGGGCGAGAGCCTCAATCATGAAGCGTTGGGCTTCCCCCGCGGTCGGGCCGACCAGTCCGTCGTCCAGTAGCTTCCGGCAGCACCGCTCTGCTTCGGCATACTGGCCCTGATGGATCAGCTGATTCGCTTGTTCGATAGTCCTGTGGCTGGTGGAGTAGGTGGACGGTTCGATTCTTCCCTCCAGGTCGGCGAAGGCGAGCGCCAGCGGTGCAAGCCGTGCTGCCTCGGCCTGCGGCAGATGCGCGTACTGGATTGCTATCCGCGAGTCGATGGCCAGCTTGAGAGTGGCCTTCGGGGCGTCGAACGCCCAGGCTCTGGCTTGCTGGAGTATGAACTCCAGGTGCTCTACCGCCCCTTGGAAGGTGGTCGTGAGGTTGGCCTTCAGGTCACCGCCTATCTCTTGGGCCTGGATATAGATCAGGGCTAGGGATTGTCGAGTCTGTACAAGCAGCACATCGTTCGTGGGGTCGAGGCGCCCCAGGTGCTGGAGTTCGAGGTTGAATAGCGCCTCTGCGCGGAGTACATCTCCCTGAGTGTGATGGGAGCCGGCGAGATTGCCGTACAGGTGGGCAACGCGTGTGCTGGAGAACCGCATCTGCTCGATGCGGAACAGCAAGGTCTCGGCATGGGGGGTGATCGCCTGTACCCGTTCAAGTTCTCCGAGCTGCAACGGCCAGTAGAGCCAGCGCTCAAGGTGTCCGAGGAGCCGGTCCAGAGCGGCGGGCAGTTCGTAGTGCGCCCGCAGTCGTGCTCGGAGCATGGCCTGGCTGACAGTGTTGACGGCGAAAGTTCGGTCCGCGTCCGGCAGGGATTTTCCGATGGTGGATGGCAGCGGGAGGTCGTTCTTGATCAGCGAGAAGCGGTTGAGTTCCCTAAGCGTCTCACCGAGATTGGCGAGTTTGGGCGAGACGAGGAAGTACCCGCGGTGCTCGCTCTCTTGCGAGTCGATGTCGGTGAGTGCGGCTGCCAGGAGCAGGTGTCCCGGGATACGGTGTGACGCCAGATATGCAGATGCGTAGAGCATGTTCAGGGCCAGCGTCGGCAGGTCAGCGACGCCGGGCCGAATACGGGCTTCAAGGCGGTCGATACAGAGATTGAGTGCCGCCGCCAGCGTATTGGGATATCCGAGAGGAACGGAGTCCTCGTCACTGAGTGAGCGGACCGCCAGCTCTTCCAGGTAGCTGTCGACGTACTCGGGCCCGTGATCACAGCCGTAGAGGTAGCCGGCACCCAGTTCCAAAGCCAGCGGCCAGTCGCCCAACGCCTGAGCCAGGCGACCGAGAACCGCTTCCCAGAGGGCACGCTCATCATCGTTGAGCCGAAGGCGCCGACTCAACAGCTCAACGGACTCGTCACGCTCCATCACCGGCACCGCGATGACTGCACCACCACCAGGTTGGGACGCCCCGTTGAGAGTGGTGGCGATCACATCACCACGACCCACCTTCGGCACCCACCTCTCAACCTCCCGAGCCGAGTTCACATTGTCGAGAACCAGCAGCCAGCGCCCCGCCAGTCGGCCGAGAACATCCTGCACCGCCTGCTGGAGTGCCCAGATCGGACCCCCGCGCAGGGTGTTCGCAGCAGCTGGATCAACTGCGGCGACGACGCGATCGAAAGACGTCCGGATCGAGGACTCCGTCTCACAGTCGATCCACCCAATGAGGTCGTACCCATCAGCATGGGCCGCGATGAACAGCGCAGCGGCACTCGACTTCCCGATGCCTGACGGGCCGACCAGCGTCGCACGGCGCACGGTCTGCCGGGCAACTACCTCGAACGCTCTCTCCAGCGGTACGAGCAGCGTAGGTCGTTCAACATCGGGGATTGTGGGGATCGACCCGACCAGTGTGCCCCAGTCCCGGAACCCGATCGAGCAGGCCAAGGTCTCGCCATCGACCAGCACGAGCCTGCGCAACTCCTCTACCGGAAAGCTCGCCCGGTTGCCGGTGACGTCAGCGGCTCGGCCCAGGATCTCGGAGATCAAGTATCCGGTCAGCAGACCAGCGGACTGTTCCCCGAGCCCATATCGTGCGCGGTTGCGCAACGCTCGCAGTGCCTCGCGTAGGTTTTCGCGGATCTCCTCGTCGTCACGCTGGTCGTAGGCCACCCGGCAGCGCGCCAGTCGGGCGAGTTGCTCCTCGTTGAGGCTTTCCAGCTGCCTGTGCCGCTGCGGCGCGGCGCGGAACAGCTTGAGCAGGTGGCCGCGCAGCTGCGAGGGCTCCGGTTGTGAGGAGAGGATGTCATTGAGCTGGTCGCTGAGGGCACCGCGTCGGCCATTGGTCAACAGCCAGTACTGGCGAGCCTCTTGGGTACCGCCCACCATGTCCAGGAGGATGCCCAGAGCCGTTGCCCCGCTGATCGTGCCGCCCGCAACCTTGCTCTTGACCTGGACGACCGATCGCAGGGAGCCGTCGAGCTCGACGACATCGAAGTCCACCTGATCTTCGGCTCCCTCGCTGGCGGAGGGCCCCTCCACACGAACACACGCCACCTGCTCATCGTCGATCACCGCGATCAGCTGTTCCAACGTGCGCAGGTACTGATACTGGTAGCCGCGTGCGGCGACACGCCCCCCGGTCCACTCAGCATCCTCCATTCGCCGGCACCCGCCCGCCACTGAGAGGGTTCCGCATCCAGCCTGCCACTCCGGGTAGCGATGTACTGGCAACTTCGAAAGTCCCGTCGGACCCTGGTAGCGACAACAGGATGGCTGCTGAGATTTGCTTTCCCTGAAGTCAACTGATGGTGCGTCGAGTTTCCCGGACGTGGCTGATGAGGCCGGCGTCCTTCTGGCACGTACATCCGGGGGTGGGGGCCAGTAGTCGGTCATCTGATCGGGCCGGGGGCCGAAGCGGGTGTCGTACTCGATGCGCCGCATGGGTCCGTCGACCAGGCCCGTACTGCGTGCGATCCAGGCGCCGACGACCAAGCATGAGGCCTGTTGGGCCACGAACGCGGCCGAGGGCCGGAAAGTGTCGTCCGTCCCGCCGCTCAGCTCCGCCGAGTTGATCAGCCCGCACACTGGCCGCCCGAGGAATTGCCGCCCGAGTTCACGCTGTTGATCGTCCAGGCATTCCAAGTCCTGTTCGGTCAGCGGCTCCTGGCCATGGGCGATTCATGCAAGCGGGAGCCCGGTCAGTTCGTGGAGTCGTTGCTCCGCGCTCTTCCCGGAGTGGTCGGCCTTGTAGTAGCAGCGCAGGCAGGGGCCGGTGGGCAGCGCTTCGTGCAGGGCGACGGTGGTGCCGACTGGGCCGCCGGTGCTGCCGTCCAGGGTGAGGTCGGCGTGCAGGCGCTGCAGGTCATGTCGGGCGCCGATGCTGTCCAGTCCGCCGAGGACGGTTCGGGGCCACGGCAGGGTGCCGGTGTCGACGGCCTCGATGGAGTCCTGGATCGTCCTGTGGAAGGGGATCACCTCGATCCGCCGTAGGCGCGCGGCGATCAGCCGCACCTTCGGCAGGAGCGCGGCCGCGTCGGCCAGGGTGCCAGTGCTGTAGGAGGTGACGTTCGGCTTCTCGAAGACCTCCTTGTCCACCACCGTCAGCTCACCGGAGACCCGCAGCAGGTCCAGGACCAAGGCGATGCCGGTGCCGATCGCACCGCCACCGCCCAGCAGCACTTGCTCCAGCACTGGCGGCGGGACGATGGCAGTCCCGGGCTGCTCGCCGGGCAGGACGGGACAGAAGTCCACCACTGGGGTGACCTGGAACTTCCCCTCCGGCAGCCCGGCGACGACCTTGAACGCCTCGCCGACCAGCATCGCCGCGGTGAGGACCGCGCCCAGCCCGGTACCGGGTGCGTTGAGCCTGGGGAAAGGATGGCCGGCGTGCCGCAGTCGGGTCCCGTGCCCGTCCGGTGCACCGGCCACCGCGACGTCCGGCAGCGGTTCGGTGCCCACATGCAGACGCAGCGGCGCTTCGCCCAGGGCCTCGCCGATGCGAAGCGGCAGGTTCGGGTCGATCCCGGCCGCTGTCTCCACCAGTTGGCGGACGAGTGCGTCGTCGAGCCGTCCCGGCCTGCGGCCGGGGTCCAGGCTCAGCCGGACAGGCCACCGGCGCAGGTCGGCCACCAGCACTTCGAGGGTCTCGGCGACCGCGGGCAGGCGCCCGTCTGCGGTGAGGTGGACGAGGCTCCCCTCCATCCGCTCCCGAAGGGTGGACTCGTCCACGCCGGCGGCCAGGCCGCCCAAGCGCACGCTGCGGCTGTAGTCAGTACGCACGGACACCCTCCTCGTCGAACAGCAGCGTGAGCACAGGGGGCAGCGCCCCATCGACGACCGGGGCAGAGCAGGGCACCCAGTCCCGGTCGAAGCGCCACCACCCCCACGCCGCCGGGTCCGCGGGCGGTGCCGCGTAGGTCGGGACGACAGCGCTGACGAACCCCGGCACCCGCAGCGAGTACAGGCGGTCGGTCCGCGACAGGAAAGCCTCCTCCGGGTGCGAGTGGATCATCGCCCGCGTCCGGTAGGACCGCTCCTCGGCGAAGGTGAACAGCCGGTCGTACGCGACGGCACTGACCGTGAACAGCCCCGGGCCCGTATGGATTCCCGATGGTGCTGCCCCGGCCTTTCTGAAGAACAGTTCACCGAGGACACCCGCTACGGGAGGCCCAAGAACAACGAGCTGATTGCCAATATTGAGCAGATCGAGCAGGCCACTATCCAGAGCCTGTGGCAGGAAGAAGAGCCGCTCCCAGGCCCCGAAACCGAAGCATGGTGGGAGCTGTGGTTCGACCCCGCACTCACCGATGCCGATCAGGTGGAAAGCCTCCGTGCCCTGGCCGACGCCCACGGCTGGTCCATGCTCCGCCGCAGCATTGGCATCGGCCACTTTCGTGTGGCGCAGGTCAGCACCATCGCACGCGAACTCGCCCGGGTACTGACCACCAACGCCTGCCCGTCCGAGATTCGCAAACCCACCTTCGCCGAGGAATTCCACAGCCGAGACCTGCGTGATCTCCATCATGACTTCGTCCTTGACCTTGCCGAACGACTCAGTCCCGCAGCCCCGGGAGCCCCTGCGGTGACCTTGCTCGACACCGGCATCGACCAGGAGCACGCGTTGTTGCGCGCCTGCATCATCGGAGCCCACAGCGTCATCGAGGGGGAGGGACCTGGTGACAACGCCGGCCACGGCACCCAGATGGGCGGCCTTGCCCTGTTCGGCGACGCTCTTGAAGAAGCGCTCGACTCACACGGTGCTGTCCAGCTGGAACACCACCTTGAGTCCGTGAAGGTCCTGCCCCGCCGAGGCAGAGACCAGCTTCGCCCGTACGGCGAGGTCACCGCAGTCGCCGTGACCACCGCGGAAACCGCTCAGCCCGAGCCAGTCCGCAGCCGGGTCTACTCCATGGCAGTGACCGTGGAATCCGGGGACGGCATGGGTGGCACCGACGGCACCGCCACGCTGTGGTCCGCTTCCCTGGACGCACTTGCGGCAGGAACCGATGTCGTTGTCACTGATGACCGGCTCGACCTGATCGGACCACCCGAGCCAGAACTCGCCCGGCTGATCGTCGTCTCCGCCGACAACGTCCGAGATCACCGCGCCGCCGATCTCGTCAACGCTGACGGAATTGTTGACCATCTCACCCTGTGCGATACGTCTCGCATCGAAGACCCCCGCACAGGCGTGGAACATCCTCACCGTGGGCGCCTACACCGAGCGCGATGACGTCCCCACGGATCCGAGCTTCCAGGGGTATCGACCCGTGGCTGCTTCTGGCCAGCTCTCCCCGCATAGTCGAACCTCCGTGCAGTTCCCCGAGGCGGCACCCATCAAGCCCGACATCGTCATGGAGGGCGGCAACCTCCTCATCGACGCTGACCTCACCCAAGTCACCGGCCACGACGTCGTGCAGCTGACCACCACCGACCGCCGCGACCTCGGCCGCCACCTGACCACTGTGCACGCGACCAGCCCGGCAACTGCTCAGGCCGCCCGCCTGGCGGCTCTCGCCTACGCCCGTTATCCCGGGCTACGACCCGAAGCTATTCGCGGTCTGCTGGTTCACGAAGCGGAGTGGACTCCGGTCATGCTGGAAGGCCTTTACAACCGAAACGGCCGTCGCAAAGGTAGTGCGGGCAATCTCGCCCGCACGCTACTGCGCCGTTACGGCTGGGGCGTTCCTACCGAAGAGCGGGTTCTGGCGAGCACTGCGAACGCCGTCACCCTGATTGTCCAGAACTCCCTGGTGCCGTTCCGCCGTGACGATGGGGCAGTCCACCTCGGCGAGCTCAAGCTCCATGAGCTTCCGTGGCCTCGCGAACAGTTGCTCGACCTCGATGCGGCAGAAGTCAGGCTGCGCGTGACGCTCTCCTACTTCGTTGAGCCCAACCCCGGCCGCCGAGGCATGTTGGGCCAGCACACTTACGCCTCGCACCGCCTACGGTTTGCTCTCAAGGGTCCTACCGAGACCGTGGCCGCGTTCGAGCGGCGCATCGCCCAACATGCCCAGGCGGAGGACGATTCTCGGACCAGGATCCAGCCATTCGATACTGACCGTGACTGGCTCATCGGTCAGACCAACCGCGACCGCGGTTCCCTGCATGCTGACATCTGGCGAGGAACCGCCCGCGACCTGGCTGACTGCGGCGTCCTCGCGGTCTTCCCCGCCGGCGGCTGGTGGAAGTACCACAACAGCAGCGACCGTGTCGGTCGCCCGGTTCCCTACGCGCTCCTCGTCTCGCTGAGCACGTCCGAGGTCACCGCTGATCTCTACACTCCGACCGCGGTCCAACTCGGTGTCCCAGTGCCGGTCGGGATCAGCAACGCCGCGGAGACCGAGGTGCCCATCGGCATGCGCCTGTTCTGACCGCCCGAACGCGGCATTCGCTCGTCGCTGGCCTCGCTCAGACTGGTCACCAGTACAGCCGGGCCTTCGGTGTTCCTGCGACTCCTGGTGTCAGCTTGGCCGTTGAAGCCCACGCCGGTGATATCCCCGAGGAAACCATCCGCACCACGGCCCCGGCTTACCTCAGCCGCTTGCCGTGACCACTACGGCACCGAGTTAGGGGAGGGGGTTGGGGCACGGACGGATCGTGGTGTTGTCGCCGGTGACGGCCGTGCCGATTGTCTGTGCGGCGATGGATCGTTCACCGGACGCGGTGATCGTCACCGTACCGGCTGCGGGAAGCTGGGCGGTCAGTTCGGCAAGCAACTGCGGATCCTCCCGTAGCGTCCGCTTGATCTGCTGGCGTAGCGCGGCGGCGGCATCGGTGTCCTCCGGGTCCTCGGCCGCCTCACGTACCGCCGCCTCTAGCTCCGGGCGCCCGGAGGGGCTCCGACGCCGCCAGATCGCGTGCAATATATTGCGCCCTGCGTTCGCCGTTGCTCCCACCGCAGCGTCCTCAGCCCGGGCCAGCACCCCCGCACCATAGGCACCCAAGGCCGCGCTTAGATACGACCCTGCCTGTTCCACAAACTCCACGATCTCCGCTTCCATAAGACACCTCTGATTTCCTGCCATTGACTGGTGCTAGGACGTCAGACTAGGACGCCCAGCCAGCGCCTACGCGGTAACTCTGCAATTCGCCGCCCGCCGGTCGGCCTCACTCCACGCGAGTCAAGCGAAGACCTTCCTGCCCCTGAGGCAGCCTGGCTGCACTCCCCAGTGCCAGGCCGCTCACCATGGAAAACGGAGACCTGTCGCGGCATGCTAACGGCCAGCCCCCGAAGGCGCCGACCCGGCTGAGTCGATCCTTGCGCGGATCTGTGCGATGAGCGGGTTGTCCGGATCCAGGGCGGGCTCGATCCGGTCCAGGGCTGCCCGGTAGAGGGCGATCGCCTTCCGAGGGGCGCCAGCCTCCTGATAGGTATCCGCCAGGGTGAGTTGGGTGACCAGGATGTTGGGGTGGTCGCCGAGGGTCTGCTGCCAGTGGACGAGGGCGGCTTCGTAAAGCGGCATGGCCTGATCGGGACGGCCGTCGGCCCGGTAGATCTCGGCCAGGTGCCGCCGCTGCTCGAGGGTGTCCGGGTGGGTGGCGCCGAGCTCCACTTCGGCGAGCGCGACGCTGTGTTCCAGAAGTTCGGTCGCGCGGGCGAGGCCGCCAGACCTTTCGAGGACGCGGGCCAGCATGGCAGTGCACTGGAGCGTTTCCGGGTGGGTGCCGCCGAGTTCGGCGTCCAACTGAGCGCGGAGCTCCTCCAGGAGGGCGAGGGCCTGGGCCGCGTTACCGGACTCGAGGTGGGCGGCGGCCAGGTTGGTCCGGCCAGCGACGGTGTGAGGGTGGGTGGCGCCGAAGAGGCGGACGGTGCTGCGCACGGTAATTTCGAGGAGCGGGAGGGCATGCTGGGCGTCGCCGACCGTGAGGTATGCGGTGGCCAGGTTGCTCCGGCACAGCACGGTGTGTGGGTGCTCCTCGCCGAGCGACCGGACGCACCGCTCCAGCGCCGTCTCCCCGAGGGTGACGGCACGCGCTGGATCGTCGGTCAGGCGTAGGGCATCGGCCAGACTGACGCAGTTGGCCAGGGTGTCGGGGTGGGAGTCGCCGAAGACCTGCTCGCACTGGGCGACGACGGCCTCGAACAGCGGGACGGCGCGGGCCGGGTCGCCCGCCACGAGGTAGACCTTGGCGAGACCGCTGCGGGTGGCGAGGGTGTGGGGATGGGTCTCGCCGAGCAGCGTGGAACGGTACTCGAGGACGGCTTCGTACTCGCCGATTGCCCGTTCGTGGTCGCCGACGACTCGGTATGCCTCTGCCAACCCGTTCCTGGTGGTCAGGGTCTGGGGGTGGGCGTCGCCGAGCAGGTGGGCGCTCTGCGCGGCCGCGGTCTCCAGCAGCGGGAGCGAACGCGGCGCGTGCCCGCCGTCCCGGTAGGCGCAGCCGAGGTTCGCGCGGACGGCGATGGTCTCCGGGTGCGACTCCCCATACACCTCCTCGCTCCGGACCAGGGCCGTCTCGAGAAGCTGCGCCGCTCGGTCGGGGCGTCCGGCGATCACGTAGGCGTAGGCGAGGTTGTTTCGGCTGGTGATGGTGTCAGGATCGCTGTCGCCGAACGCTTGCTGCCGCTCGGCGAGGACTGCGGTGTACATGGGGATGGCACGGTCCAGGTCGCCGGCGGCGAGGCAGGCTGCGGCCAGGTGGTTTCGGCTGGTCAAAGTGGCCGGATGAGCCGGTCCGAGCCACCGCTCGTACTGCGCCAGGGTCGCTTCGTGCAGGGGGAGGGCGCGGTCCAAGTCGCCGGCGGCCTGATAGGTGCAGGCCAGCTCCTCGCAGCTGACGAGGGTGTCGGGATGATCGTCGCCGAGTGTCTGCCGGCGGTGGACCAGGGTGGCCTCGTGGAGTGTGAGGGCGCGCTCCAGGTCGCCGGCATCACGGTAGGAGTTGGCGAGGTTGGAGCTGACCGTGAGCGTCCCCGGGTGCGAGTCGCCGAGGACCCGCGCGCACTGGGCGACCAACGGCTCGAGGACCGCGATGGACCGGCCGAACTCCCTGGCGCCGTGGTAAGCGCTGGCCAGGTTCGCGCGGACTTTCAAGGTGAGCTCGTGCGCGGGCCCGGCGAGGGCTTCGCAGCCAGCCAAGGCCGCCTTGAGCAGCGGAACGGCGCGGGCGTCGTGGCCGAGGTCAGTGAGGTAGGTCGCAGCGGCGGCGTACCGTCCGGCGGGAAAGGTGTCCGAGTGGCCGTCAGGAGTAGTGGCCGCAAGCGCGACGAGGTGCGGGAGGAGCCGCTCCCAGGCGGGGGACCGACCGGAACTCGGTGGTTCGCCCAGCGGGACGACCGCGGCGGTCAGCAGCCGCTCGGCCTCCAGCCGGCCGGCCGGGGCCGTGCCGCCGAGGGCCGGCTGATTCCGGAGGGTGGCCTGCACCAGTCGGTGGACGCTCACGGTGTCCCGGGTGAGGGTGATCATGCAGTAGGCGCGGAGCAGCCCGAGGGCCTCGTGCAGGTCGTCGGTGTCTTCTTCAGTGGCGGCCGGGGCCAGCAGGTCCACCGGGATATCGTCGGGCGCGAGCCACGCCAGTATGGACAGGAGGGAGACCGCCAACGGGCTGCGCTCGGTCAGGGTGCTGATCGTCTGGCGCCAGATCCGGGCGACGGTGCGTTCGGGATCGTGTCCGTCCGAGCCCTTGTCCAACTTGGCCGTCAGTTTTCGGCGGTAGCTCTCGATGCCTATCGTCGGGTTCTGCGAGAGGTAGGCACCGGCCTGCTCCAGCGCGATGGGTAGCCGCCCGAGGTCGGAGGCGAGGGCCCGGGCCTCCTGCAGCTGTCGGGGGGTGGGCGCAGACTCGCCGAGCACGTGCCGGCAGAGGAGCTCGCTCGCCTCGGCCAGGTCGAGGAGACCCAGGGCGAGCGCCGGGAGGCCGACCGGCCAGCCGACCGCCCGCCGACTGGTGGCGATGACACAGCCGTCCGGTGCGCTCGCATAGGGCCGCAGGTCGGCCGGGTCCTCGACGTTGTCGAAAACCAGCAGCCAACCGGGGTGCCACTGCAGCCACATCATCGCCCAGGCGGCGCGTTCCTCGATGGCGGCATGGCTGGCCCAGGCGGGGATCAGCCGCAGGGCAAGGGCGGCCAGTGACTGCTCGATATGGGCAGGCGAAGCCGCGTTTATCCACCACGCCACGCTGTGATCGCGACGGTGCCGGTGAGCATACGCGAGTGCCACGGTGCTCTTGCCGACGCCGCCGAGGCCATGGACGATAGCCGCCCCAGTGGCCGGTTGCCCATGCTCCGCTGTGAACGTGCCCTGCAGCCTGGCCAGCGCATCTGCTCGGCCGAGACATAGTGGGAGCGGCGGCAGGTTGGTGAGCCCTACGGGGGCCTGTACGTCGCGCGCGGAGTTCAACAGTTCGGCCGACAGGACGGTGACCGGGCCGGTAATCGCGGTGCCGATCCGGTGGGCGGCGACGGACCCAGGCCCTGTCGCCTCGAAGACGAAGTTCGTCATTGCGCGGCCTCCCGGCCCCAGCCGCCAACGGTGGCCGTCAGCTGGGTTCTGTCGCTTCTGGGTGCGGCCCGGCCCGGACGGGACCACCCCGCCGATGGCCCCCTGCGCGTGCTCATCTCCGTCCCCTCCGGACCGGTCGAGCGTCGCCCGGTCCAGCATGCAGCGTACGCGCAGCCCCCCCGGCCGGGTCAGTGTCGGCCGCTATAGCGGCGGGCCACTGGTCCCAACGAGCTAGTCAGTTGTGGGGCATCGACAAGCGCGGGCCGCCGAAGGGCTGGAGAGTCTGGTGTGACATGTGCGGCCGGTGTGCGGCCGGACGCCTTTGGACGGGGTAACACGAGGTGGGATGGGTCAACTGATCGCATGTGCTCTGATCAGGCAAAACGGCACCGCAGAGCACGAGCTGGAACCAGGCATCACGAACCCTCGTGGTCTCGTAATGCGTAGGTCATGGGTTTGAATCCCATAGGCGGCTCAGTGAAGGCCCAGGGCAGATAGCCTCTGACCTGGGTCTTTTGTTGTTCCTTGACCGGCCGGCAGGCGTTGGCAGAGCACATGCGTTCCGGCCTGGTGGTCGACGCGGTCCGCTCGGCGGCCGGTGTCCGGGGCGGGGACGTGCGCGGGGTGGTGTTTCACTCGGACCACGGCGCCCGGTGCGGATTCAATCGGTCGTCGCAACACCTCGTCCTCGGAGGTGTTGATGGGCAGGCCAGCAGGGTGGATGGCGGCGTTGACCGGGCGGTCGCCGATGAAATCCCCGGGTGCGCCAGCGCTTCGGCGGGAAGTGGAACGCCAGTTCTGGCGGGAGATCGCGAAGGGGGTGCTGGCGTATCCCAGGCAGCGGGTTGCAGGTGGTTTCGGCACGGTGGCGGCATGCCACCGATGGATCTTGCCCCACAGTCCGGCCGGTACCTGTCCTTCCACGAGCGTGAAGAGATCGCGATCCTCAAAGCGCAGGGCATCGGAGTCCGGGAGACCGCGCGACGCCTCGGCCGCGATCCATCGACGGTGTCCCGAGACATGAGATGGGGCAAAGACCGTAGAGCTGGTCCCTGGCCAGATCGTAGGCCGCGAACAGGTGCCGAACCCCGTGCGGGCAGGTGTAGGTCGCCCGTGGCCGTGGCTCGCGGTCGGGGTCCTTGTGGTGGCCGCCGCGCTCCGCCCACTTCCGGCCGGGGTGGGGTTGGAGGTTGAGCGGCCCGAACTCGTCGAGGCAGAAGACGACTTCGGGCTCGCCTTCCTCGGGGATGACCTCACCGTCGGCGATCGCGTAGAGGTGCTCGACCCGGGCCTTCCTGGCCGCGTAGTCCGGGTCGCGGGAGGTCTTCCAGGTCTTCACGCGTTGAAAGGAGACGCCTTCCTCGCGGAGCAGGACCCGCAGGCCCTCGTGGCTGATGTCGTAGACCACCCCCGGTAACCAGGAAGTCGGCCAGCTTGGCCAGGCTTCAGGTCGAGAACGGCGGGCCGTGTTCGGTCGGCCTGGACTTGGCGATCTTCTTGATCTCCCGGCGCTCGGGCAGCGTGAACGTCCTCGGCCGTCCACCCCGGTACTTCGGATAGAGCGATTCGAAGCCGTCGGCGTTGAAGTTGTGGATCACGTCCCGGACCCGGTCCGCGCTGGTGAACGTCACCTCGGCGATCTTCGCCACGCTCACGCGTTGGGCGGACAGCCGCAGCAGCCGTCTGCCCTCGTCGTCATCGATCTCTCTGACCCGTACTCGCTCTGCCACGCGCACAGCTTGGCGCGCATGTGCCGTCCGGAGCATCCTCCGGATGGCACATCACAATCACAGCGGGGCGAACGTTGCTTGATGTGGCATCAGAGCCCGGGAGTCCGCCGGCCCACCGGACCGCGAGAGGCCGGATGTGAATCGCGGGTCACAGTCGGGTTCAATGAATTCGCCCTGATCTTCCGGGAGCTGGGTGTGGCCAGGGGCCGTGGCGCGGTCGGCACGAGCGCGGACAACGCGGCCGCCGGGCGTTCGACGCGACCCTGAAGCGGGAGACTCTGCAGGGCGCGAAGCGCTGGGCTGGAGCCCGTGCCGCCCGCCCGGCGGTCTTCCGGTGGATCACCCGGTACAACACCCGCAGGAGGCACTCCGCGCTGAACTGCCTCAGTCCGATCGAGTTCGAACAACGATCAGCTGCGCCGGCACTCGCCGCATAGCACTAGTGTCCACACTCCGGGGCCCCTCCATCCAGACTGGTGGCGAAGCCATGGCGTTCGATGCCATGGCCTTCGTTCCGGCCTCGTCCCCATCCAGTACCGCCCTTTGCTGGAAAGACTGACGTGACGTCAAGCCCACAGCCGGCCTGACCCGCAAGCGGCCCCGGGACGCGTTTGGGCGTCCCGGGGCCGTTCCGGCCAACCGCACGACACCGCCAGCCCGAAGGAGCCGTCCTTGAGCCCCACCCACCCCCTGACGCGCGCAGCCGCGGCCGCCGCGATCCTCGCCGTCCTGGCCGGATGCTCGACCTCGCACGACAAGGACCCGAACCGGCCCGGAGCCGAAGCCGCCACCCGAATCAGCCCGGGTGAGGGCCCGGGCTCGTCGTCCCCGACGGGCTCGGTCACCCAGTCCGGCACGGTTCCCGACTCACCGGCCCCGGCGGGCCCGGCGAGCTCGGCGGGCTCGTCCAGTGCCGCCCCGGACTCGCAGAGCCTGACGGACTGGCCCAGCGAACCGGCACCGGGCACCGCTGTCCCAGTCGTCAAAAGCCAGGTGATCAAGCGTGGGTACACCGGCGAGTCATACCTGAACCGCTTCGCCGCCACCTGGGGCATAACCCTGGACACCCGGCAGAAGGTCGAGTTTCCCGGCCGGCCGACCGTCTGGCACACGTCGGGCGTCAAACGGAGCGGGGAGGTGGCGACATCGATCGCCGCGGTGTGGAGCCTCGACGGAGATCTGATCTCCCTGTCCTGTTCTGTGACGGCCTCGGCCACGAAGCGCGCCGATTTTCTGCACGACTGCGCGAGCCTGGACCACCCCGGGGCGGCGCCGGCGTCCGCCACGGCCTGGCTGGACGCCATGGAACCCCGGGTAGCCAACGCCTTCGCGTCCGGACAGGGCACCGTCATCGACAGCCCGCTCCACCGTTCCGGCCCGGTCGCGACCGTGCTGCAGAAAGCACGCGATGCCTCGTACGGCGGCGACTACTACCAACTGCGCTCCTTCGGCACCGGTTCGAGTTAATCGGATCTGTCGAGCGGCGCCAACGGTCGCAGGCGGCACTCGCGAGCTCGCGGACACAACCGCCCGCCGGCGGTCGCAGAGGCGAACACCGCCGTAGACCTGCTCGCCTGCGAGGACAGGCCCGTCGAGGCGTTCGGCGACACCTTCTGCTCCACCGGAACCGCGCGCCAGGCCCTCGGCGAGGCCGGACACACATTGTTCTTCCAGCCCGCCCAACGGCCCGGCACTACGGGCGGCTTGGCCCTCGGGAACTTCCGAATGCGCCCGCCTGCGGTACGGCCGGCTACACCGTCGCGCTGTCACCCGACCGCGGCCCCCACACTCGCCGGCACCGCGAACTTCGACCGCCGCTGCATCGACTGCCCGTTGCGTGAGCGCTGGACCGCCTTGAGGACCGGTAAGAACCTGCGGATCCAACCCGGCTACGACCTCCAGCGGAACTGTCAGCTCGGGAAGCCCCGCAGGTCACGCAGAGCCCGGTCTTCTCGGACGACGCCGGGCGGGGCCGTCCGTTCGAGGGCGGCGACGAGCCGCTGCCGGTCCCGCCGCCGCACGGCCAGCAGCGGGATCCGGCAGCGCGCCCCGTCGCGGCCCTCCAGCAGAAGCGTGTAGGCGTACGCTCCGGCCACCGAGCCCGCGGCGTCGGTCAGGGCGCGGGTGGAGCCCAGCTGGTCGTGGAAGAACCAGAGGGTCCCTGTGCCGGTGATCTGCTCGACCGGTAGGTCATCCGGTCCGTAGATGTACGAGGACGAGCCGTCGGAGAGCAGGTTGGGGATCTTTTCCGCGTCCCAGGTGCAGGAGACAGCTGTCGTCCCGGTGGTCTTCTGTGTCCGCAGGCCGGCGCCGTTGTACGTGTAGGCGCTGGTGGTCCCGCCGCTGCTCACACCGGTCAGGCGGTTCGCCTGGTCGTACGTGTGAGTGACGACGGTGCTCCCGGTGGTCGCCTTCGTGCGGTTGCCCTGCGGGTCCCAGGTGTAGGTGGTCGCGCCGCTCGGCGGAGCGGTGCAGGACGGCACGGCCGGCATCGAGCCCGGCGTGCTCCAGCAGAGCTGGTTGGCCGCGTCGAAGGCCTGCCCGGTGGCTCCGGTCCGGACAGGGTTGTCGGCGGCGTCGTAGGCGTAGTCGGTCGTGGCCGACCCCGCGGTGGAGGACTTGAGCTGGTTCAGCGCCGTGTACTGGTAGGTCAGGGCGCTGCCCGGCACGCCGCTCGGGCTCTCCGAGCTGACGCGGCCCGTGTTGTCCCGGGTGTAGGCGAGCGAGACCAGCGTTGAGCTGCCGCCGGTCAGCCGGTCGGTCAGTGGCTGCCCGGAGTCGTCGAGCGTCGTGGTGGCGGTGGTTCCGTTCGGGAAGGCCGTGGAGGTCCAGTGGCCGGCGCCGTCGTAGCCGAACCCGGTGGTCTTTCCGTTCCAGTCCTTGACCGAGGTCAGGCGGTTCGCCTTGTCGAAGGTGCGGGTGACCGTCTGGGAACTTCCACCGGGGTAGGTGATCGACGTCTGGTTGCCGTTCTCGTCGTAGCCGTAGCCGGTTACCGCTCCGGCGCCGTCGGTCGTCGAGACCAGCTCGCCGAACGCGTCGTAGACGCGCCGGGAGGTGCCGGTGCCGTCGGTCATCGAGCTCTGCCGGCCGGCCGCGTCATAGCTGATCGCGGTCACTGGCGCAGTGGCCCCGTCCGAGAAGGCCACCGAGACGGGCTGGCTGTTCGCGTCGTAGGTGAAGGTGGTGACGCGTCCGCTCGGATCGGTCGATGTCGTGCGGCGTCCGGCCGCGTCGTAGGCGTTCGCGGTGGCGCGGCCCAGTGGATCGGTGCGCAGGGTCTGCCGCTTCTGGGCGTCGTACGCGAAGACGGTGGCCGCGCCGAGTGCGTCGACCGTTCTGGCGACCGTGCCGCCGGGGTTGTAGTCGGTGCTCAGCACCGTTCCGTCGGGCCGCTTCACCTTGGTCTGGTTCCCGAGGGCGTCGTACGTGTACTGGGTGGTGTTGCCCTTCGGGTCGGTCATCGAGGTGCGGTGCCCGTCCGCGTCGAAGGCGGACGTACTGGCGTGGCCGAGCGGGTCGACGGCTCCGGTCCGGTTGCCCCACGCGTCGTAGGAGTAGGTCGTGCAGCCCTTGGCCGGCGCGGTGCAGCCCGGTGACGTACCGGCGGCGACACCGTCCGGTGCCACCTCGCTGGTCAGCAGGCCGCGGGCGGTGTTGTACCCGTACTTGGTGACGTTGCCCAGTTCGTCGGTCGCGCTGGTGACTGCGCCGGTCGGGTCGTAGGTCTTGCGGCTCACATTGCCGCGCGGATCGACCGTGCGGGTCGTGTCACCCGGGTGGGCCGCGTCGTCGTAGTACACGGCGGTCGTCCGAGCCGGCAGCGACTCGCTGACCGGCTGGCGGACGACGCTGGTGAGCAGCCCGAAGCCCTCGCTTCCGGTGTTGGTGCCGCCGACGGTCGCGATGTGGCCGGCCTCGTCGTAGACGTAGGCGGTCCGGAGTCCGCTCGGGTCGATCACGGACCGGAGGTTGTCCGTGCTGTCGTAGGACTTGACGGTGGTGAACCCTCGGGCGTCGCCGGCCGACGTCTCATTGCCGTGGTCGTCGTAGGTGTAGGTGCGGACGTAAGACCCCGGGCGGCCGTCGGGCCGCCTCGCGGCACTTCGGCCACCTACTGCCTGATGAGTCGTCATATGTCGGGAGTGTCAAGCGGGCTCGCCGCAGGAGTGGATGTCTGATGCCACGCCAGTGTCTGCCAGCCCTTCGCGCAGGGGCAGAGGTGTCAGGGGGCGGGTTACGGTGGCGGGTATGGACTGGCTTGATCGGGTGGGGGCGCTGCGGCGGTGGGGGAGCAATGAGGTGCGGGCGTCGCACAAGCCGTTGCTGTTGTTGTACGCGCTGGGGAGTTATCAGCAGGATGCCGGCGGCGGGCTGCGGTACGGCGTGGTCGAGGGGGAGTTGAAGCGGCTGCTCGTGGAGTACGGGCCGCCGCATGCCACGACGCCGGCGTATCCGTTTCACCATCTGGTCAGTGACGGGGTGTGGGAGGTCAGGACCGACCGGGGGGAGGGGAGTCCGGGGACGGGGGTGCGGGAGTTGCGGGCCAGTGGTGCCACCGGGAGGCTGGCGGCCGGGCTGCGGGCGGCGCTTGCCAGGGATCCGTCGTTGTTGGGGCGGCTGGTCAGGGTGTTGCTGGACAGCTACTTTCCGCCGTCGTTGCACGTCGAGCTGTGCGAGGCGGTCGGGCTCGATCTGGAGGGGGTCGAGACCGGGGTGCCCGGTGGTGGGGGCGGGGGCTCGCGGCGGCAGCGTGATCGGCGGATGCGTGAACTGATACTGACCGCCTACGAGTTCCAGTGTGCGTTCTGCGGGTACGACGGGGCGCTCGGCGGGAGTGTGGTCGGGCTGGAGGCCGCGCATGTGCGCTGGTGGTCGTACGACGGGCCG
The DNA here is from genome assembly GCF_044744345.1 of Kitasatospora sp. NPDC087315. Taxonomy (NCBI): domain Bacteria; kingdom Bacillati; phylum Actinomycetota; class Actinomycetes; order Kitasatosporales; family Streptomycetaceae; genus Kitasatospora; species Kitasatospora sp. NPDC087315. The sequence goes on from NZ_JBIUYD010000007.1 coordinate 109,220, forward strand.
GACACCGTCGACAACGGACTCTGTCTCTGCTCGCTGCACCACAAGCTCTTCGACAAGGGGGTCATGGGGCTGGGGGAGGACCACCGGATCCTGGTCTCCCAGCGGTTCGTCGGGCGGGGCGAGGCCAGCCGGCAGCAGGTGCTGGCGCTCGCCGGGCGGTCGGTGATCGGGCCGCAGCCGGGCCTTCCGGCGGTCGCGGGCCGGCATCGGGAGTGGCACGTTCGGCAGGTGTTCCACGGTGCGGCGCGGGCCGTCGGGTGAGGGGTGGGGGATCGGGTTCCGGCGGTCAGTCCTTCGTGTTGACGCGGACGACGCCGACCTTTGAGGTGGCGGTGATGGTGCGGGGGGAGCCCGGGTCCTGGTCCACGTCGACGTGGGGGCGGGAGGAGCCGGCGGCGGCCGAGACGCGGTACCGGGTGCCGTCCTTGGGTACGGACACCGTGATGCTGCCGGTGGTGGAACCGGCGCTGACGGCGGTGGGCGTGGTGCGGAAGGCGAGCTTCACGCTGCCGTGGTCATTGGCCGCGTCGACCTCGGGAGAGGTCAGGCCGTTCGCGGTGATGTGGCCCGAGCGGGTGCGCACGCGCAGTGGCCCGGAGGCGGTGTCGATGTCCACGCCGCCCTGCCCGGTCGTCACATCGAGTCTGCCGTCGATCCCCTTGGCGGTGACGCCTGCCGGGCCGGTGCCCCGGACGGTCACGGCCATGTTCCGCGGGACGTGGACGGTGTGGTCGGCCTGGCAGTTGAGTGCGATGCCGCTGCAGGTGGCGGAGAGTCTGAGGGTGGTGCCGTCCAGCACCCAGGTGGCGTTGCCGTCCTGGGCGGCCCGGCCGGTCAGGTGGCGGTCGACCCTGACGGCCTTCCCGTCGGCGGGCAGCAGTGTCACGTCCTGGTCGGTCTCGACGGTGAACTGATCGCCGTGGACGGCGAAGTCCTGGGAATCGCTGCGGGGTTGGGCGGCCAGGTCGTCGGTGACACCGCAGCCGGTGAGGGCGGCGGCCAGGGCAGGGAGTGCGGCCACCCAGGCCGGTATGGCGGTCGGCTTCTTCATGCCGCCATGCTCGCGGCCGGCCCGGGGCGTCGACATCTGCCGTTCGGGAGAGATCGGCCGGTGTCTCGCTGTCCGGCAGTCGTCGGCTGCTGCCGGGCGCCCGATCCGAGCGGGCCGGTCATCTGACTATTCTTGTAAAAGACTTTCAGGGGGCATTATCTGACGAATAATGCGCCCGCTTATCATCAGACAATTACCGTTGCTTGTGATTCTTTTCGGAAATCCCTCGCATCATCTTCCAGCCACCGTTAGTATCAGAACGAATGCTTTCGGTGATCGTTCGGTGGTGGATCGCGAAGGGGGTCGCCATGGGTGGGCAGCTACGATCGGTGCTGCGGCATGTCGCGTACCCGATCCTGCTGATCATACTTCTGTCGATATCGGTCGCAGCCCTGCGCTGGCGATGGGATCTCGGCCGGGCGAGCCAGATCTTCCTGGTCGGCACCATCGGATATCTGACCCTACTCGAATGGATGATCCCCTACGAGCCGGAGTGGCAGCCGAGCGCCGGTGAATGGGGTTGGTACGGCGTCTATTTCGTCCTCACAATGATCGGCGGGGGGTTGTCTCAGGTGCCGGTGCAGGCCCTCGTCGGCTGGCTGGCACCGCCGCATCCGGCACTGCCGCTCTGGGCCGAGATCCCGGCGGCGATGCTGCTCGGCTCGCTCGCCAACTATCTGGTCCACCGCTGGTGCCACACCAATCCGTGGCTCTGGCGGCTGCACGGGGTGCACCACGTGCCGGAGAAGGTGAACGTCGCCAACAACGGCGTCAACCACATCGTCGACGTGCTGCTCACCCAGGGCGTCGTCCAGCTGTCGCTCGCGCTGGCCGGCTTCTCCGCGGAGTCGGTGTTCGTGGTGGGCCTGTTCGTGGTGGCCCAGGGCTACTTCGTCCACGCCAACATCGATGTCCGGATCGGCCTGCTCAACCACGTCTTCGCCGGGCCCGAGCAGCACAGGCTGCACCACAGCGTCGACCTGGCCGAGGCCGGACACTACGGCTCCGATCTCTCCGTCTGGGACCACGCCTTCGGCAGCTTCACCTGGCACCCCGGCCGTCGGCCGATCGCGGTGGGGCTGCAGTACCCGTCCGACTTCCCCCGGACGGAAGCGGTGATCGCCAGTCATCTCCAGCCCTGGAGACGCCCGGCGCGGGCCGACGACGCGCCGGCCTGACCGCGCCGCACCCCGAACCGTCCCTTCGTCCGCGCCTTCCCTGCCTCCTTTCTGCCTCTCTCCTGGCCCTCTTCTCCGGTTCTCCGGCCGGCCGGCCCTCGGCCCGTCCGGGAGCGGAGCGCGGCCTCCGTCCCCATGCCCGCGTGGCCTCCCACGGCTCTTCCGCGCGCGCGAAACGCAGCGACACAAGGACTCGACCATGACGGACTCATGCCTTGCGGCATCCCCCGGCCCCGCTGATTCCCCAGACCCCACCGGCCGCCCCGACACCTCGGGCCCTTCCGCCTCCGCCACCTTGGCCACTCCCGCCGCCCTCAGTCCCACTCCCACTCCCGCCACCGCCTCCGTCATCGCCACCGCCGTCGCCGCCGCTCCCACCGGCCCCGCCTCCTCCGCGGTCTCCACCGGCGAGCCGGAGAAGATCGCGATCATCGGGATCGGCTGCCGGCTGCCGGGCGGAGCCAATGACCACCGGTCGTTCTGGCGGAACCTGGTCGACGGCAAGGACTGCCTCACGCCGACCCCGCGCAGCCGCTACGACGTGGCCACCCTGGGCAGCCGGGACAAGGCGAAGCCCGGCCGGCTGGTGGGCGGCCGGGGCGGCTACATCGACGGCTTCGACGAGTTCGACCCGGCGTTCTTCGGGATCAGCGGCCGGGAGGCCGACCACATGGACCCGCAGCAGCGGAAGCTGCTGGAGGTCGCCTGGGAGGCGCTGGAGGACGGCGGGCAGAAGCCGGGCGAGCTGGCCGGCCGCGATGTCGGCGTCTACGTCGGCGCGTTCACCCTGGACTACAAGATCGTCCAGTTCTCGGACCTCTCCTTCGAGACCCTGGCCGCCCACACCGCCACCGGCACCATGATGACAATGGTGTCGAACCGGATCTCGCACTGCTTCGACTTCCGCGGCCCCAGCGTCTCCCTCGACACCGCCTGCAGCTCCTCCCTGGTCGCCGTCCACCTGGCCGCCCAGAGCCTGCTGCGCGGTGAGACGGACCTCGCGCTGGCCGGTGGCACCCTGCTGCACATCGCGCCGCAGTACACCATCGCCGAGACCAAGGGCGGCTTCCTCTCCCCGCACGGCCGCTCCCGCACCTTCGACGCCTCGGCGGACGGCTACGTCCGGGCCGAGGGCGTCGCCGTGGTCGCGCTCAAGCGGCTCTCGGAGGCACTGCGCGACGGCGACCCGGTCCACGCCGTCATCATCGGCAGCGGCGTCAACCAGGACGGCCGCACCAACGGCATCACCGTGCCCAACCCGGACGCCCAGGTCGCCCTGATCGAGCGGGTCTGCGCCGAGGCCGGCATCGTCCCCGGCAGCCTCCAGTACGTCGAGGCGCACGGCACCTCCACCCCCGTGGGCGACCCGATCGAGGCCAACGCCCTCGCCCGCGCGCTCGCGGTCGGCCGCCGCCCGGGCGACATCTGCTACGTCGGCTCGGTCAAGACCAACATCGGGCACACCGAGTCGACCTCCGGCCTGGCCGGGCTGATCAAGTCCGCGCTGGCGCTCAAGCACCGGGTGATCCCGCCGCACATCAACCTGGAGCGGCTCAACCCGGCGATCGACCCGGCCACCCTGCCGTACCGGATCCCGGTCGAGCCCACCCCCTGGCCCGCCCACGAGGGCCCCGCCAGGGCCGGGGTCAACTCCTTCGGCTTCGGCGGCACCAACGCCCACGTCCTGCTGGAGGCCGCCCCCGAGCCGGCCGACCAGCCCACCGCCGACCAGCCCACCGCCGACCAGTCCATGGCCGAGCGGCCCACCGACGACCGGCTCACAGCCGAGCGGCCCACCGACGACCGGCACACCGGCTGCACCGTCCTGCCGCTCACCGCCCGCGACGCCGCCGCCCTGCCCGAGCTGGCCGCCGGCATCCAGACCGAGCTGGCCGGCGGCTACGGCGGCACCCCCGTCGCCCTGGCCGACCTCGGCCACACCCTGGCCCACCGCCGCCAGTACCTCGACGCCCGGCTCTCCGTGGTGTACGACTCCCGCACGTCGCTGGACGAGGCGCTCGCCGCCTACCGGCGCGGCGAGCCGCACCCCCGGGTGCTGGCCGACCAGTGCCGTGAGGCCCGGCACCGCCGACTCGCCTGGGTCTTCACCGGCATGGGCCCGCAGTGGTGGGCGATGGGCCGCCGGCTGTTCGAGACCGAGCCGGTCTACCGCGAGGCCGTCGAGCGCTGCGCCGAGCACCTCGCCGAACTCGCCGGCTGGTCGCTGCTCGACGAGCTCGCCGCCGACGAGGCCGGCTCCCGGATGGCCGAGACCTGGCTCGCCCAGCCCGCCAACTTCGCCCTGCAGACCGGTCTCGCCGCCCTCTGGCGCAGCCGGGGCGTCCGCCCGGACGCCATCGTCGGCCACAGCACCGGCGAGGTCGCCGCCTTCCACCAGGCCGGTGTCTACGACCTGGCCGACGCGGTCAAGGTCGTGGTGCACCGCAGCCGGCTCCAGCAGCGGCTGGCCGGCACCGGCGGCATGCTCGCCGTCGCCCTCTCGGAGGCCGAGGCGGTCCGCCGGCTGCGCCCGTACGGTGGCGCCGTCTCGGTGGCCGCGATCAACAGCCCGACCTCGCTCACCCTCGCCGGGGACGAGTCCGCGCTGGCCGAGCTGGCCGCCGCGCTCACCGCGGAGCAGGTCTTCGCCCGTCCGCTGACCGTCGAAGTGCCCTATCACAGCGCCAAGATGGACCCGATCAAGGACGAACTGCTCGACGCGCTCGCCGACCTCAAGGCCCGTCCCGCCCAGGTGCCGCTCTACCTCACCGGCCGGGAGGGCACCGCGCACGGCACCGAGCTGGACGCCGCCTACTGGTGGCGCAACGTCCGCGACAGCGTCCGCTTCCAGCAGGCCGTGGAGCGGCTCGCCGACGACGGGTACAGCCTCTTCCTGGAGATCGGGCCGCACCCCGTGCTCGGCCGCGCGATCCAGGAGACCGTGGAGGCCCGCCCCGGCGACGCCGACCGGCCCGCGGTCCGCACCCTGTCCTCGATCCGCCGGGAGGAGGACGAACGGGCCTGCTTCACCGCCTCGCTGGCCACCCTGCACAATCTCGGCGTCGAGGTGGACTGGTCCGTCCTGCAGCCCGCCGGCCGGCCGGTGCCGCTGCCGCGCTACCCGTTCAGGCGGGACCGCCACTGGGTCGAGCCCCGGTCGGTCGAGCAGGTCCGCCGGGGCCTGCTGGACCACCCGCTGCTCGGCCGCCGCCTGGCCAGTGCCGAACCGGCCTGGGAGGCCCGGCTCGACGCCGAGGCACTGCCCTACCTGGAGGACCACCGGATCCAGGGCAATGTGCTCTTCCCCGCCGCCGGCTATCTGGAGATGGCCGTCCAGGCGGTTCGCGCGCTGACCGGCGGCACCGACGCCGCCCTGGCCGGCATCGAGCTGCGCAAGGCGCTCTTCCTGCCCGACGACGAGAGCCGCGCCGTCCAGCTGACCGTCTCCGCCGAGCACGGCGGCTTCACCGTCAGCACCCTCACCGGGGACGGGCCGGAGCGCACCGTGCACGCCGCCGGAACGATCCGCCCCGGCCAGCGCCGCCGCCCGGCCCACCGGCTGGACGCCGACCTGGTCCGCGCCCGGGCCGCCCGCCGGCTGGCCGGCCCCGACTGCTACACCGGGCTGGCCGCCCTCGGCTACCACTACGGCCCGGCGTTCCGGGGCATCGCCGAGGTCTGGATCGGCCCCGGGGAGGCGCTGGCGCTGGTCCGCCCGACGGCCGCGATCGCCGGGCAGGGCGGCGGCCACCATGTGCACCCGGTGCTGATGGACGCCTTCTTCCAGACCCTGCTGACGCCGCAGCTGCTCACCGCCGGCCCGGCGGGCACCGGCATCAAGCTGCCGCTCTCGATCGAGGAGGTCCGCCTCGACGCGGTCGGCGAACAGCCGCTCTGGGTGCACGCCACCGTCACCCGCGACAGCGGGGACGAAATCGTCGGCGACATCGCCGTCTACGACGGGAACGGCGCCCCGCTCGGCGGGGTCGGCGGCTTCCGGGCCGCCGACGTGGAGAAGGCCTCCACCGCCGTCGGCCTCGCCACCATCGACGGCTGGCTCGCCGAACCGGCCTGGACACCGCTCGCGGACGAGCCCGACAACGCCGACCTGCTCGCCGAACACCCCGACCACTGGCTGCTGTTCGCCGACGCCGGGGGTGTCGCGGACGAGCTGGCCGCCCGGATCACCGCGCGCGGCGGCAGCTGCCACCTGGTCCGCGCGGGCACCGGCTACCACCGCTCGGCCGACGGGAACGAGTCCACCGTCGAGCCGGGCTCCGCCGCGGACCTCGGCCGGCTGCTGGCCGACCGGCGGGCCGGCGGCGCCCCCGATCCGGCCGCCGTCGTCCACCTATGGAACCTCGACCGGCCGGTCCTGGCCGACGCCGACCACGCCACCGTGGCCGGCCACACCGCCGCGGGCGCGTACAGCCTGATCACGCTCGCCGCCCTGCTGCCCGCCGAACTGCCCGGCAGCAGGCTGCACATCGTCACCCGGGCCGCCCAGGCCACCACCCCCGGCGAGCCGGTCGAACCGCTGGGCGCCCCCGCCTGGGGCATCGGCCGGGTGCTGCGCCACCAGGAGCTGCCCGGCCACCCGGGCAAGCTGATCGACCTCGGCCCGGTCGGGGCGCCGGCCGACGAGGCGGCCGCGCTGCTGCGCGAGTTCGCCCGCGCCGACGAGGACGAGATCGCGCTGCGCGCCGGCCGCCGGCTGACCAGCCGGCTGCGCCCGGCCGAGGGGCTGACCGGGCCGCTGCCGCCCAGCCTGCGCCCGGACGGCAGCTACCTGGTGACGGGCGCCTTCGGCGCGCTCGGCCGGCTGCTCTGCCGCACGCTGGTCCGGCGCGGCGCCCGCCGGCTGATCCTGGCCGGCCGCAGCCCGCTGCCGCCGCGCGAGCAGTGGCGCGACCTCGACCCGCAGAGCCCCGCCGGGCGCGGTGTCGCCTTCCTGCGGGAGCTGGAGGCGCTCGGTGCCCAGCCCGTCCCGGTGGCGCTGGACGTCACCGACGAGCGCGCGCTCGCCGCCTGGCTGGCCGGGTACCGGGCGCTGGCCTCGCCGCCGATCCGGGGCGTCTTCCACCTGGCCGGGCAGGTCCGCGACACCCTGGTGCCGGAGCTGGACCGCGAGGTGTTCGACGCCGTGCACGGCCCCAAGGTGCTCGGGGCCTTCGCGCTGCACCGGCAGCTGGCGGACGAACCACTCGACCACTTCGTGCTGTTCGCCTCGATCGCCTCGCTGCTGACCACCGCGGGCCAGACCAACTACGCCGCCGGGAACGCCTTCCTCGACGCGCTCGCACACCACCGCAGGGCCCTCGGCCTGCCCGCGCTCAGTCTGGACTGGGGGCCGTGGGCCACCGGCATGATCGAGGAACTTGGCCTGATCGACCACTACCGCAACAGCCGGGGTATGAGCTCGCTCGCCCCCGAGGCCGGGATGGCGGTGCTGGAGCGGGTGCTCGGCCAGGACCGCGCCCAGCTGCTGGTCGCCACCGTGGTCGACTGGCCGACCTTCCTCTCCTGGTACCCGGCCCCGCCGCCGCTGGTCGCCGAGCTGGCCGCCGCCGCCCGCGAGGCCGCCCCGGCCCCGCGGAGCAGCCTGCTGGAGGAGCTGCGGGCGGCCGGCGAGGAGGAGCGCCGGGCGCTGCTCACCGAGCGGTTCGCCGCGCTCGCCGCCGCCGTGCTCCGGGTGCCCGCCGAACAGATCGAGCCCGCCACCGGCCTGAGCGGCCTCGGCCTGGACTCGCTGCTCGCGATGGAGCTGAGGGCCCGGCTCAACACCGAACTCGGCACCGCCCTGCCGGTGGTGGCGCTGCTCGGCAACGCGCCGGTGCGGGAGCTGGTCGCCCAGCTCTACGAGGGGCTGGCCGAGCTGCTGGAGGACGACGGCACCGGCGGTGCCGGCGGTGAGGTGGTCCGGTACGAGGACGAGTCGAACCACCCGCTGACGCAGAACCAGAAGGCGCTCTGGTTCCTCAAGCAGCTCAACCCGGACGGCTTCGCCTACAACATCGGCGGGGCGGTCGAGGTCCGGGTGGAGCTGGAGCCGGAGCTGATGGCCACCGCCTTCCGGACGCTGGTCGAGCGCCACCCCAGCCTGCGGGCCAACTTCGTGCTCGACGGCGGCCAGGCCGTCCAGCGGGTCTCCGCCGCCGTCGAGCCGGACTTCGGCGTGTTCGACGTGCAGGGCCTGGAGTGGGACGACATCCACGCGATGATCGTGCGGGAGTACCGCAAGCCGTACGACCTGGAGCGCGATCCGCTGGTGCGGTTCCGGCTGTTCAAACGCGGGCCGGAGCGCTGGGTGATCATGAAGGCCGTTCACCACATCATCTCGGACGCGATCTCCACCTTCACCTTCATCGAGGAGCTGCTCGCCGTCTACGAGGGGCTGCGACAGGGCCGGGCGCCCCAACTGCCCCCGGTCGCCGCCCGCTACCTGGACTTCCTCAACCGGCAGAACGCGTTCCTGGCCGGCCGCGAGGCGCCGAGGATGCTCGACTACTGGCGCTCGCACCTGCCCGCGGAGGTGCCGATCCTCAGCCTGCCCACCGACAGGCCGCGCCCGGCCGTCCAGACCCACAACGGCGCCTCCGAGTTCTTCGTCCTGGACGAGGAGCTCAGCGCCCGGGTGCACGCGCTGGCCCGGGAGCACAACGTCACCGTCTTCATGGTGCTGCTCAGCGCCTACTACCTGCTGCTGCACGCCTACTCGGGCCAGGAGGACATCATCGTCGGCAGCCCGGTGACGGGCCGCACCGACGAGGAGTTCGCCGGCGTCTACGGTTACTTCGTCAACCCGCTGCCGCTGCACGCGAGTCTGGCCGGTTCGCCGACGGTCGCCGAGCTGCTGGCCCAGGTGCGCACCACCGTGCTGGGCGGGCTGGACAACCAGGAGTACCCGTTCGTCCTGCTGGTGGAGAAGCTCGGTCTGCAGCACGACCCGAGCCGCTCGGCGGTCTTCCAGGCGATGTTCATCCTGCTCACCCACAAGGTCGCCACCGAGAAGTACGGCTACCGCCTGGAGTACATCGAACTACCCGAGGAGGAGGGGCAGTTCGACCTCACCCTGTCCGCCTACGAGGACGAGGCGGAGCGCCGCTTCCACTGCGTCTTCAAGTACAACACCGACCTCTTCCTGCCCGCGACGATGGCCCGCCTCGCCGGGCACTACGTCAACCTGCTGGACGGGCTGACCCGGGCGGGCGCCGGGGAGCCGGCCACCGGGCTGGAGCTGCTCGGCAGCGCGGAGCGCGCGGTGGTGCTGCGGCAGTGGAGCGGCGCCGACCGGCAGGTCGCCCACGACGAGCCGGTGCACGAGCTGATCCTGCGGGCGGCCGCGGCCGACCCCGGCGCCCTCGCGGTGGCCGCCCCCGCCGAGTCCGGCCCGACCGCCCGGCTGACCTACGGCGAGCTGGCCGAGCGCTCCCGGCGGGCCGCCGCCCGGCTGCGCGCGCTGGGTGCGGGCCCGGGCTCGGTGGTGGCGCTCTGCCTGGACAAGTCGCCGGAGCAGATCGTCGCCCTGCTGGCCGTGCTCCGTACCGGCGCCGCCTATCTGCCGCTCGACCCGGGCCACCCGGCCGACCGGCTGGCCTACATGGTCGAGCACGCGGGCGCCGCCCTGGTGGTCGGCGACACCGAGCGGTTCGGCGGGCTGCCCGCCCGGGTGGTCGGGACGGCCGAACTGGAGCGGACGGCCGAACTGGAGCGGACGGCCGAACCGGACGGGCCGGCCCCGGACTTCACCGACCAGCCGGCGGACCTCGACGCCCCGGCCTACGTCATCTACACCTCCGGCTCCACCGGCCGCCCCAAGGCCGTCCGGGTCGGCCACCGCAACCTGGCCTCGGCCTACCAGGCCTGGCGCGCCGAGTACCGGCTGGACACCGACGCCCGGGTCCACCTCCAGATGGCCAGCCTCTCCTTCGACGTCTTCACCGGGGACGTCGTCCGGGCGCTCTGCTCGGGGGGCACCCTGGTGCTGGTCGGCCGGGAGCTGCTGTTCAACACCGCCCGGCTGTACGAGGTGATGCGCGCCGAGCGGGTGGACGCCGGCGAGTTCGTCCCGGCCGTGGTGCGCACCCTGATCAGCCACTGCGAGCGGGCCGGCCGGCGGCTGGACTTCATGCGGCTGCTGGTGGTCGGCTCGGACGTCTGGAAGGTGGAGGAGTACGAGCGGCTGCGGGCGCTCTGCGGTCCGCGGACCAGGCTGGTCAACTCCTACGGCCTGACCGAGGCCACCATCGACAGCGCCTGGTTCGAGGGCCCGGCCGACACCCTGGAGCCCAGCCGGATGGTCCCGATCGGCCGGCCGTTCCCCAACAGCGCCTTCTACCTCCTGGACGAGCAGGGCCGCCCGGTCCCGCCCGGGGTCCCCGGGGAGCTGTGGATCGGCGGCTCCGGTGTGGCGCTCGGCTACGTCGGCGACGAGGAGCAGACCGCCCGCCGCTTCGTCACCCTGCCGCTCGGCGGCGCCGACGGCACCGAGCCGGTCCGGCTCTACCGCACCGGGGACCTCGCCCGCTGGGACACCGAGGGCGGAGTGCATCTGCTCGGCCGGGCCGACTCGCAGATCAAGGTGCGCGGCCACCGGATCGAGCTGGGCGAGATCGAGACCCAGCTCGCCGAGTGGCCCGAGCTGGCCGAGGCGGTGGTCACCGTCCGGCCCGACCCGGGCGGCGAGAACGTGCTCTGCGCCTACTGCGTGCCCGCCCCCGGGCGGACGCTGGACCGCCGCGAGCTCCGCCGCCACCTGGCCGGCTACCTGCCGACCTTCATGATCCCCGCCCACTTCACCGAGCTGCCCGCCCTGCCGCTCACCGCCAACGGCAAGGTGGACGTCGCCGCGCTGCCCGCGCCGCGGGCCGACGCGGGCGCCGAGGCGGCCGAGCCTCCGGTCACCCTCTACGAGGTCCGGATGGCCGAGCACTGGCGGGCGTTGCTCGGGATCGAGGAGGTCGGCCTCCAGCACGACTTCTTCGAGTCCGGCGGCAGCTCGATCAAGCTGATCGAGCTGATCCACGGCCTGCAGAGCGAGTTCAACATCAGCATCCCGGTCAGCCAGCTCTTCAAGGTCACCACCCTGCACGGGATGGCCAGGACGGTGGAGCACATCATCACCGGCCGGATCGAGGGCGCCCAGCCCTACCTCTGGTTCAACCAGGAGCAGCAGCAGACCCTCTTCTGCTTCCCGCCGGCCGGCGGACACGGCCTGGTCTACCGCCAGTTCGCGGCGCACCTGCCGGAGTACCGGATGGTCGCCTTCAACTACGTGGCCGGCGACGACAAGGTCGCCCGGTACGCCGACCTGGTCGAGGCCGTCCAGCCGGACGGCCCCTGCGCCCTGCTCGGCTACTCGCTCGGCGGGAACCTCGCCTTCGAGGTGGCCAAGGAGCTGGAGCTGCGCGGCCGGGCCGTCCCCAATGTGGTGATCATGGACTCGCACCGGATCCCGGAGTCCTTCACCCTCGGTGACGAGCACGTCCAGGCCTTCGAGCGGGAGCTGGCCGAGCACCTCCAGCGGCACACCGGCTCGGACATCGTCGCCCAGGAAACCCGCGAACAGGCCCAGGACTACCTGCGGTTCTGCAGCCGGACGCCCAACCTCGGGGTGATCACCGCGCCGGTCAGCGTGATCTCCGACGACGAGAAGGTGGCCCTGTACGCGGCGGGGGAGCGCGGCGCCTGGCACGGCAGCTCGACGACCGGGACGGCCGTGTTCAAGGGCTTCGGCGCCCATGCCGAGATGCTGGACCGCGAGTTCATCGGCCGCAACGCCGGTCTGGCCCGCGACATCCTCACCGGAGCCGCCGTCCATGCCTCCTGAGACCACCCGCGCCCCCGGCCGTCCCGAAAGCCCCGGCGGCCCTGAAAGCCCCGGCCGTCCCGAAATCCCCGGCAGTTCCGGAAGTTCCGGCAGTCCTGGCAGTCCCACACGAGAGGTGGACCACCTCATGCCCAGGCAGCACCAGCCGCTGTCCTACCCGTTCGAGCCGCTCGGTCTCGAACTGCACCCCCGCTACGCCGAGTTGCGCGACCAGCCGCTCGCCAGGATCAGCCTGCCGTACGGCGACGGCGCCTGGCTGGTCACCCGCTACGAGGACGTGCGGACCGTCCTGGCGGACCCGCGTTTCAGCCTCGCCGAGGCGATGGGCCAGGACCAGCCGCGGATGCGCCCGGTCGCCCGCAGCGGCGCCGGCCTGTTCTCCACCGAGCCGCCCGAGCACACCCGGCTGCGCTCGCTGGTGGCCCGGGAGTTCAGCGCCCGCCGGGTCGAACGGCTGCGTGCCCGGGCCCGGGAGCTGGCCGGGGAGCTGATCGACGGCATGCTCGCCGCCGGTCAGCCGGCCGACCTGGTGGAGGACTTCGCGATCCCGATGCCGACCACCATCATCTGCGAGGTGCTCGGCATCCCGGCCAAGGACCACCGGATGCTCTGGGACTGGGCCGAGACCGTGCTCTCCGCCGTCACGCCCGGCGAGGTGCTCGCGGCCGAGGGCCAGGCGTTCATCGAGTACATGGCCGGCGTGCTGGACCTGCGCGGCCGGGAGCCCGGCGAGGACCTGCTCACCGTGCTGGTCCGGGCCTGCCGCGAGCAGGGCCTGATCAGCGAGGAGGAGCTGCTCTCGATCGCCTGCGACCTGCTGATCGCCGGCTTCGTCAGCACCACCAACCAGATCGGCAACTTCTTCTACCAGCTCCTGGTCAACCCGGAGGAGTTGCGGCGCCTCCGGGAGCAGCCGGAGCTGATCCCGAAGGCCGTCGAGGAGCTGATGCGCTATGTGCCGCTGCTCACCGGCTTCAGCCTGCCCCGGTACGCCACCGCCGACGTCGAGCTGGGCGGGGTGACGATCAGGGCCGGCGACGCGGTGATGATCGCCACCGCCGCCGCCAACCGCGACCCGGAGGTCTTCGAGGAGCCGGAGCGGCTCGTCCTGGACCGCCCCGGCAACCCGCACATCGGCTTCGGCCACGGCGTGCACTACTGCATCGGCGCCCATCTGGCCCGGCTGGAGCTCCAGGTGGCGATCGAGACGGTGCTGCGGCGGCTGCCCGGCCTGCGGCTGGCCGTCCCCGAGGACGAACTGCGCTGGAAAGCGGACGCGATGGTGAACGGGCTGCAGGCGCTCCCGGTCGCCTGGTGAGCCCGGTGAGTCTGGTGACCACCAACCCCCGGTGACCGCCACCGAGCAGGGGCAAGGACGACGAGGAGGCCTCGGAATGCCCAAGGGCACAGAGAACAGACGGACCAGAGAGACGATGATCATCATCGGTGGCGGCCTCGGCGGGCTCTCCACCGGCTGCTACGCCCGGATGAACGGGTACCGCACCCAGATCTTCGAGATGCACGAGATCCCCGGCGGGTCCTGCACTGGCTGGGACCGCAGCGACTTCACCTTCGACTGGTGCATCAGCTGGCTGCTCGGCAACGGCCCGGGCAATGAGATGTACCAGATCTGGCTGGAGCTCGGCGCCCTCCAGGGCAAGGAGATGCGGCACTTCGACGTGTTCAACATCGTCCGCGGCCGGGACGGCCGGGCGGTGTACTTCTACTCCGACCCGGACCGGCTGGAGGCCCATCTGCTGGGTATCTCGCCGGCCGACGCCGCCCCGATCCGGGAGTTCTGCAACGGCATCCGGACCTTCCGCAGGGCGCTGGCGGTCTACCCGTTCCTCAAGCCGGTCGGGCTGATGGGCCGGATCGAGCGCTGGCGGATGCTGGCCTCGTTCCTCCCGTACTTCAACACCATCCGCAAGTCGATCACCGTCCTGATGACGGACTACTCGCAGCGCTTCCGCGAGCCGCTGCTGCGCGAGGCGTTCAACTTCATCCTCTACGAGAGGCACCCGGCCTTCCCGGTGCTGCCGTTCTACTTCCAGCTGGCCTCGCACGCCAACCAGGCCGCCGGGGTGCCCGAGGGCGGCTCGCTCGGCCTGGCGCGCTCGATCGAGCAGCGCTACCGGAAGCTCGGCGGCGAGATCACCTACAACGCCAAGGTCGAGGAGATCCTGGTCGAGGACGACCGGGCGGTGGGCGTCCGGCTCAGCGACGGCCGGGTGTTCCGCTCCGACATCGTGGTCTCCGCGGCCGACGGCCACACCACGGTGATGAAGCTGCTCAAGGGCCGCTATCTGAACGACACCTACCGGCGGCTCTACACCTCGCTGATCGACGAGCCGGGCCAGCTGTCGCCCGGCTACGTCTCGCTCTTCCTGGGGCTGCGCAAGCCCTTCCCGGAGGGGGACCCGTGCACCACCTACCTGCTGACGGAGCAGCAGACGGGCGAGCTCACCGGAATCCGCTGCCCGAGCATGAACGTGCAGTTCCGCACCCGGCACTACCCGGAGCTGGCGCCCCGGGAGAGCACCGTGGTGTTCGCCACCTACTTCTCCGACATCGCTCCCTGGCGGGCGCTGCACGACGGGCCGGAGCAGTCCTCCCGGGTGCGGCGCGGCGAGGAGCTGCACACCCTGCCGGTCAAGCACGGCCGGGAGTACATGGCGGCCAAGCGCAAGGTCCGCAACGGCATCGTCTCCTTCCTGGACGAGCGCTTCCCCGGCTTCAAGGCCGCCGTCGCGGTCGCGGACGTCTCGACCCCGCTCACCCAGGTCCGCTACACCGGCGTCTACGACGGCACCTTCCCGGGCTGGAACCCGTTCGTCGAGGGCAGCGAGACCGTCGAGGAGGAGATCAAGAAGAACGGCCCGGTGCTGCCGGGGCTCTCGGACTTCTACCTCTCCGGGGTCTGGGCCACCATCGGCGGTCTGATCCGGGCCGCCGCCGCCGGCCGGCACGTGATGCAGTTCGTCTGCCGGGACGACGGGCGGGAGTTCACCGCCGAGATCGACGACAGCGCACCGCTGCCCACCCATCTGATCCTCCCCGTCGGCCGGCCGCCGCACCAGGCCGGGCCGGTCGAGAAGATCCCGTCCAGTACCGATTCCTCCGACGCCGTATCGACAGGGGCCCTGGCATGAAGATCGAGAAGTGGGTGGTCCGCGAGCACCTCGACGGCGTGCCCGACGTCGACCGGATCTACCGGAAGGTGGTCGAGGAGGCCGACATCGACCTCCGGCCGGACGAGATGCTGTTCCGGACGCGGTACGTCTCCGTCGACCCGTACCAGAACGGGCTCGCGCTGGAGACGCCGATCGGCCACCACATGGGCGCGGACTCGATCATGGAGGTGCTGGAGGCCGGTCCGGAGGCCGCCTTCGAGGTCGGGGAGCTCGTCCAGGGGTTCGGCGGCTGGCGCAGCCACGTCGTCCACAACGGCGCCGAGGAGCTGTGGCAGACCGGCATCTTCCCGATGGTCTTCCCGGCCTACCGCCGGCTCGACCCGGCCCTTTACGACGAGCGGCTGCCGCTCTCCACCGCGCTCGGCATCATGGGCGCGCCCGGCATGACGGCCTGGGGCACGCTCACCACGTTCCTGGACGTCCGGCCC
Organism: Kitasatospora sp. NPDC087315; assembly: GCF_044744345.1. Taxonomy (NCBI): domain Bacteria; kingdom Bacillati; phylum Actinomycetota; class Actinomycetes; order Kitasatosporales; family Streptomycetaceae; genus Kitasatospora; species Kitasatospora sp. NPDC087315. The sequence continues at coordinate 124,900 of NZ_JBIUYD010000007.1, forward strand.
GGCGACACCGTGGTGATCAGCGGTGCCTCCGGTTCGGTCGGCACGCTGGTGGGCCAGCTGGCCAGGCGCTCCGGCGCCGGCCGGGTGGTCGGCACCACCGCCTCGCCGGGCAAGGCCGAGTACCTGAAGTCGCTCGGCTTCGACGACGTGGTGCTCTACGACCAGGCGGACGACGCCGAGAAGGTCCGCGCGGCGCTGCTGTCGGCCGCGCCCGACGGCGTCGACCGCTACTTCGACAACCTGGGCGGGACGGTCACCGACGCGGTGTTCACCATGCTCAACGTGGACAGCCGGGTCGCCGTCTGCTGGCAGTGGGCGACCACGGTGAACGGTGAGCTGACCGGGCCCCGGCTGCTGCCGTACATCATGTTCCCGCGCACCACCATCCGCGGGATCTTCGCCCAGGAGTGGTTCACCGAGCCGAAGCTGGCCGAGATGCACGAGGACCTCGGCGGGCTGGTCCGGAACGGGGAGATCCGCTACCACCAGACCGTCCACAAGGGCTTCGACCAGATCCCGAAAGCCTACCGGAGCCTCTACACGAACCGGGAGGCCAACCGGGGCAAGGTGCTGGTCGAGGTGTGAACCCCCGGGCGGGGGAGGGCGCGGGGCCCTCTCCCGCCCGGGTTTCACCCGGGGCGCCCGGCCCCGGGTCAGTCCTCGTCGAGGCCGCCCAGGTCGCCGCCGTCGGGGTCGCTGCCGTCCGGGGTGCCGGTGATCGCGTAGCCCTGGCGGCGCGCCTCGTAGCAGGCGACCGTCGCGGCCGCCGAGACGTTCAGCGAGCCGACCCGGCCCAGCTGCGGGACGAACACCACCGAGTCGCAGAGCGCCAGCGCGTCCGGGGTGATGCCGCGGTCCTCGTGGCCCAGCACGAAGGCGACCGCCGGGGTCAGCTCGGCGGCGAACAGCGGCACCGCCTCGTCCGCCAGCTCCAGGCCGACGACCTTGAAGCCGTCCGCCCTGGCCGCGGCCACCGCCTCGGCGACGGTGGGGAAGTGCTCGACCTTGAGGTACTTGTCGGTGCCCATCGCGGCCTTCTGCGCGCCCGAGGAGCGCACCGACGGGGTGTCGCCCGTCAGATACAGCTTCTCGGCGCCCATCGCGGCGGCGGTCCGGACGATCGAGCCGACGTTGAACGGCGACTGCAGGTTCTCCAGGATCATCGCCAGCCTGAACCCGCTGCTGCGCCGCCACTGGCGGTGCAGTCGCTTCAGGTCGGTCCCGCGGAGCTGCTTCACGACGTCGTACCTCGTCCACTCTCGGGGCCCGCGCCCTCCGGGCGGGGCCGCGCTTCAAGAATCCGGAACCCGTTGACCGACGTGACGCGGGTGGTCGGGTATCCCTGGTCGTTCAGCCACTGCATCAGCGAGTCCGAGCCCAGGTTGCGCTGGACGACCAGGAACGCCGAGCCGTCCGGGGTCAGCCGGCCGAGCCACTGGTGCAGCAGCCGGCGCAGCGCCGCCTTGCCGATCCGGATCGGCGGGTTGGAGTAGATCGCCGCGAACCGCAGGTCCTCGGGGACGTCCTCCGGCAGCGCGGCCTGCACATTGCCCAGCTTCAGGGCGTCCGCGTTGAGCCTGACCAGCTCCAGCGCACGGGTGTTGACGTCCACCGCCCAGACCGGCAGCCGCTTGCGCCGGCTCGCCCAGGTCAGCGCGATCGGGCCGTAGCCGCAGCCGACGTCCAGGATCGGGCCGCGCACCCGGGGCTGCGGGGCGTGCTCCAGCAGGATCCGGGTGCCCGGGTCCAGCCGGGAGCGGGAGAACACCCCGGTGTCGGTGGTCAGTTCCAGGGTGAGGTCCGGCAGGGTGACCGTGATCGGCCGGCGCTCGCTGGCGACCTCGGGTGCACCGGTGAAGTAGTGCGAGCCGGACATGATTTCCCCGTCGTTCGTAAGGGCCTCGGGGCCACCGGGTGGGTGTGGGTAAGCCCTGCTGGTACGGCACTGATCGTACCCCCGGTGGCCTGCGGCCCGGCATCCGCGCAGCTGGGCGGGGGTGCTACCGGGTACCCGGGGTCTTGCGGGTGGTCACGTTGATCCGGTTCCAGGCGTTGATGGTGAAGCAGAGCGAGATCAGCTGGGCGAGCTCCTTCTCCTCGAAGTGCGCGGCGGCCCGCCCGTACACCTCGTCGGAGACGCCGCCGCTGATCCGGGTGATCTCCTCGGCGAGCGCCAGGGCGGCCCGCTCGCGCTCGCTGTACACGCCGGCCGGGGCCTCGTGCCAGACCGGCAGCAGGTAGATCCGCTCGTCGTTCTCGCCGGCCCTGCGGGCGTCCTTGACGTGCATGTCCAGGCAGTAGGCACAGCCGTTCAGCTGGGAGGAGCGGATCTGCACCAGCTCGACCAGGGCCGGGTCCAGGCCCTCGCGGGCGGCGGCGTCCAGGGCGATCATCGCGCGGAAGGCCTTGGGGGCGGTCCGGGCGTAGTCGAGGCGGGCGGTGGCGGTGGTGGTCTCGTTCGTCGTCATGCTTCGACCCTAGGAGGCCGGTGCACCCCGTCCATGGTGCATTTCCCGACGAGATCCATGGGTCAATTCCGGGGCGCGGGAGGGCTCGGACAACACGCCGAGCGCCGGGCCGCACATCGCGTCCGTGCCACCGACGGCGGATACTTCCAGTACCTCCAACGGGCCCGTGGGAGCCTCCGAGCAGTGAGGACGGACACCATGCCGCAGAATCACGAGGACTACCTGGACGAGGTCGCCGAGGCCGTGGAGCCGGAGGACGAGGCCGCCGAGGGCGACGAGTACGACGAGCTGGTCGAGCGCCGCGCCCTGGGCGCCGATCCGGCGACCGAGGTCGCGGACGCCGCCGAGCAGAGCCGGATCGTCGAGCTGGACGAGGACGAGTACCGGTCGTAGCGGCCGGCGGTGTGAGCGCCCCGGGGCCGGAGTGTCCCTGAGGCCGGAGTGTCCCCGGGGTCAGAGCGCCCCGCGCCGCTGGAGCCAGGCGAACGCCGCCCAGCCCGGCAGCACCGGCAGCACGAGGGTCAGCAGCCGGAAGAGCGCGACGGCGGCCAGCGCGCCGCCCTCCTCCATCGCGGCGGTCTGCTCCAGCATTCCGACCAGCACACCGTCCACGGCGCCGGCCCCGCCCGGGGTCGGCGCCGCGTTGCCGACCGCGTTGCCGACCAGGAACACCACCGCGACGGAGGCGAAGGCCGGCTCCCGCCCGACCGCCCGGGTGCAGCAGTAGAGGCAGGCGACCAGGCAGATCGACACCAGCAGCTGACCGGCGACGCCGACCGCCAGCCGCCCGGGGCTGCGCAGCAGCTCCAGCAGCCGGGGCAGCACCTCGGAGGTCAGCGGCCGCAGCCGGGTGGCCAGCCAGCGGCGGGTCGGCGGTACGGCCGAGACCGCGGCCAGCAGGACGGCCGCCGCGGCGAGCCCGCCCACCACGATCGGCAGCGCGTCCAGTTCGGAGCCGCCCGGCTCCAGGTCCATCAGATAGACGAAGGCGCCCAGCTGGAGCAGGTGCAGCACCAGTCCGAAGAGCTGTCCCACGCCGACGCTGGAGAGCGCCTGCGCGGTCGGGATGCCGGCCCGCTGGAGGAAGCGCGTGTTGAGCGCGACCCCGCCGACCCCGCCCGGCGAGACCAGCTTCACAAAGGCCCCGGCGACCTGGGCGAACACGGCGTTGCGGAAGACCAGCCGCTCCGGCACGAAGCCGATGAACCCCAGTGCGGCCGTGAAGTGGCTCGCCACCGCGGCCGCCAGGGCCAGCGCGAGCCAGGCCGGGTCGGCGTCGGCCACGGCGGAGATCGGGTTCTGCTCGCTCGCGAACAGCTGGGGCAGCAGCAGCCACCCGGCCACCACCCCGCCGACCACCGCCAGCAGGGTGCGGGGCCGCAGCCGCTCCAGCCTGACCGGCCGTACCGGCGCCTGCGGCTGGGTGCGCAGCACCTCGGCCCGGATCTCGTCCAGCAGTTCGACGGGCTGCGGGGCGGGGGTGGCGGTGGCGGCGTTGCGACCGGCCCGGGCGGCGGCGGAGGCCCGCTTGAGGGCGTCCCGGGTGGTACGGGCCAGGGCGATCGGCTGCAGCAGGGGCAGCGCCGCGCCGACGGCGTCCGGACCGAGCACCGCCACGGCGGTGCGTACGGCCCGCTCGGCGCCGGTCCGCAGCGCGAAGGTGGTGAGCAGCTGGACGAGGTCGCAGTGGAGCACCAGTTCGCTCGCCGCGATGTCGCCGTCCGCGAGGTCCACCAGGTGCACCGCGCCCGCCTCGTCGACCAGGACCGAGGAGGGGACCAGCGACCGGTGCGAGATCTCCCGCCGCTGGAGCAGCGCGAGCTGGGTCCAGGCGTCGGTGAGCAGTTCGTCGGTGAGCTCGTCGTCGGCGAGCCGGTCCAGGGTGCGGCCGGCCAGGTGCTCGTAGGCGACCAGGGCGGTGTCCCGGCCGAGCCCGACGGTGGCGGCGATCCGGCGGGTGCGGACGCCGGCCGCGAGGGCCGCGTACGAGATCAGGGCCTCGTGCTCCAGCCCGGTGCGCAGCGAGCGCAGGGCCCGGGGGTGCGGGGCGGTGCGCAGCCGCAGGCGGCGCCAGGTGCGCCGGACGAGGGCGGCGGTGACGGCCTGCCGGTCGAGCACCTGGACGTCGAGGTCGGGGCGGCCGGCCTCCTGGCGGACCAGGTAGCGGTCGGGGCCGTCCGGGCGGGCGGTGACCGGGCGCAGGCCCGCTCCGCGCAGGCTGTGCAGGATCTGCGAGGGCCGGGGCCGGGGGTCGGGGGTGCCGACGGCGTAGAGGGTGCCGTGGGCGACCGTCCAGCCGATCAGCAGGCCGAGCAGCAGGGCGGTCGGGGTGGCGTACCCGCCGGCCAGCCCGGCGAGGCCGGAGACGGCGAGGACGGTCCACGGCAGCCGCCGTTCGCGGGCGCCGGAGGCGGCCATGAAGGCGAGCACGGGGGCGAGGTAGCCGTACACCGGGTCGGTGTGGCCGAGGACGCCGCCGGGCAGGTCCTGGGTGAGCGCGGCGAGCAGCGAGACGGGGGCGAGGCCGTCGGCCCACAGGTCCAGGGCGAGGGTGAGGCCGAACGCGAGGACGGCGGCCAGCAGCCCGTCGGCGACCTGCTGGAGGGCGCGGCGCCGGTCCGGGCCGAGCAGTCGGCGGATCGCGGAGGAGGCCGGGACCAGCAGGACGGCGGCGGTGGACAGCCCGCCGGCGAGTCTGGCCAGCGGCCGGGGTACCAGCCGGGCCGCCTGGGCGACGTCGGCGGCGATACCGCCGGTGGTGGCCCGGGCGTAGTCGGCGAGCAGCAGGGTCAGCACGATCGCGCCGAGGCCGACCAGCAGCCGGATCAGGGCCGCCGGCTGCCGGATCCGGCCGGTGCCGGGCGCCACTTCCCCGGGGCCCCGGCCGCCACCGGGTATGCCGGGGGCGGGCGGGCCCCCGGGGTCGGCCGCCCCGGCGGTTCCGGCGGTACGGATACCACCGGTGTCGCTGTCTGTTCTCCCCGTCACGATCGCCACGGGTGGCATGCTCCCACGGCCGCGTTCGGAGCCGCCGGGGAACCCGGTGGCCGGGTTCCCCGCCCGTCGTCCCCGTCCGGCCGTCAGGCCTGGCGGGTCGGCAGGGCGACCAGGTGGCGCAGGTTGACGTGCCGGGGGCGGCTGACGGTGTAGACGATCAGGTCGGCGATGTCGTCGGCGGTCAGCGCCGGAACCATCGTGAACAGCCCGCCGAGCTGCTCGCGCAGGACCGGGTTGTCGATGTGCCCGGCCAGCTCGGTGTCGGTCAGCCCGGGTTCGACGGCGCTGACCCGGACGTCGCGCGGGCTCAGCTCGGTGCGCAGGGCGGCGGACAGCTGGGTGACGGCGGCCTTGGTGGCCCCGTAGACGGCGTAGTCGGGGAAGGAGACGTGCGAGGCGATCGAGGAGACGTTGACCAGGTCGGCGGTGCGGCCCTCGGCGGCGGCCGCGACGAGGTCGGCGGTGAAGGCGCGGACGATCCGCAGCGCGCCGGTCAGGTTGGTGTCGATCATGCGGGTCCACTCGTCGATCCGGCCGTCGGTGAGTGGGTTGGGCAGCATCACCCCGGCGTTGTTGACCACCAGGTCGACCGGCCCGTACGCGTCGTGGACGGCCTTGGCGGCGGCGTCCACCGAGGCCTGGTCGGTGACATCGGCGGTGACGGCGAGCGCCTGCCCGCCGGCGGCGGTGATCTCGGCGGCGAGCGCGTCCAGCCGCTCGGTGCGGCGGGCCAGCAGCGCGACCCGGGCGCCGTTCGCGGCGAGCAGCCGGGCGGTGGCCGCGCCCATCCCGCTGGCGGCGCCGGTGACGACGGCGGTACGGGTGGCGAGTGCGGGGTGGCTCATCGGGTGCTCCAGGGGTCTGCGGATCGTTCCGGCGGGGCTGACGGGGATCACTCTGCTCGCGCCCGGACGGCCCGCCCAGGCCGTGTCGTTCCGGGGAAAGCCGGTCCTGGGCCGGCGGATCCTGGGAAGGCCGGTACCACCCGGCCGCGCCGGGCCGGACGGCCTCCGGCGCCCCGGCCGCCGCCGAGCGAGCGGCCCGGGGCGTGTCTTGGAGCGCGGGCCGGGCCCGCCGTCACTACCCTGCGTTCATGAGCGCCTGCGAAGACCTCACCGCGGCCCCCCTGGACATCGCGCCGATCCCGCCCGTGGACGGTTGTGCCGAGTGCCTCGCCCAGGGCCGGCGGGACTGGGTGCACCTCCGGCTCTGTCTGGACTGCGGCCACATCGGCTGCTGCGACTTCTCGCCGCAGCGGCACGCCACCGCGCACTTCCACGACACCTCCCACCCGGTGATCCGCTCCTACGAGCCGGGGGAGGACTGGCGCTGGTGCTTCGTCCACGAGCTGATGGGCTGAGCGGCCCCGCCCGGGCGGCGGCCCTTGCTCCGTTCAGGTGTAACCCGATCGAAATGCGGACATAACGCCCGTGTGGTCGCCCCGGCCACCACCCGGGTGGCGGGCGACCGCCGACGGGAGGCCGACGATGACCAGGCACACCCCGAGCAGCAGCGGCAAACTGCGCCGGGGCACCCAGGAACTGCTGGAACGCCGGGGGATGGCGATGACCCCCAAGCCGCTCGTACCGCAGCTGCGCACCAGCGCCCCGCGCCTCGACACCGGCGCGGACGGCGGTGGCGGTGCCTTCCGGCACGGCGGACGCGAGGCCGGCGCGGCGGCCCCGCACGCCGCCCCCGCGATGCACGCCGAACTCAAGGGCCACCGCCACCGCGGGGCCGAGAAGCACTCCGCGCACTGAGCGAGGGCGTCCTGCGTCAGGGGCGGGGGCCGTCCGCGGGTTCCCGCCCCTGACGCGCGCTCAGCGGTGTTCCCCGGGGTGATTGTCAGTGTGCCGCGGTACGTTCGGGCCGATCACCGGTGGTGCGGCGGACCTGGGGGGCGTGCGATGACCGACCTGATGACGGAGGAGCCGGTCGAGCTCCGGCTGGAGCGGTTCCGGACGGAGCTGACCGGCTACTGCTACCGGATGCTCGGTTCGCTCTTCGAGGCCGAGGACGCGGTGCAGGAGACGATGGTCCGCGCCTGGCGCGGCCACCAGGGCTTCGAGGGCCGGGCCGCGCTGCGCTCCTGGCTGTACCGGATCGCCACCAACGTCTGCCTGGACGCGCTGAACGGCCGTCGGAACCGCGCCCGCCCGATGGACCTGGCCGGTCCCTCCACCGTCGCCACCGCGACCGACGCCCAGCTGCCCGAGGTGACCTGGATCGGGCCCGCGCCGGACGGCCGGATCCTGCCCGAGACGGGGGACCCGGCCGAGGTGGCCGCCCAGCGGGATTCGGTGCGGCTGGCGTTCGTCGCCGTGCTGCAGCGGCTCGCGCCCCGGCAGCGGGCGGTGCTGATCCTGCGTGAGGTGCTGGGCTGGCGGGCCGCCGAGGTCGCCGAACTGCTCGGCGTCACCGTGGCCTCCGTCAACAGCGCGTTGCAGCGGGCCCGCGCGGTGCTCGCCGCGGACGGCGCCGCGGCCCGCCCAACCCCGGACCTGGACGACGACCACCGCGCGCTGCTCGCCCGCTACGTCACCGCCTTCGAGCGGTACGACATGGACGGGCTGGCCGCGCTGCTGCACGAGGACGTCACGCTCAACATGCCGCCGTACGCGCTGTGGCTGCGGGGCCACGCCGAGCTCCGGGCGTGGATGCTCGGTCCGGGCCACGGCTGCCGGGGCTCGCGGCTCGTCCCGGTGACGGCCAACGGCGGCCCGGCGTTCGGGCAGTACCGGCCGGGCCCGGCGGGCGGTCACGAGCCGTGGTCGCTGATCGTGCCGGAGGTGTCGGAGGGGCGGATCACCGGTCTCACCAACTTCCTCGACACCGACACGCTCTTCCCGCTCTTCGGGCTCCCGCCCCGGCTCACCGGCTCCGGGGAAACTTCTCGAAAAAACTTTCCCGAGGGGCGATGAGTTTCGTGCGCGCCCCCGGTCCACCCCTGTGAAAGCGACCCACCGCACCATGAACACCAGGAGCACACCATGACCGAGAACCTCGGCGAACTGACCATCACCCGCGAGCTGCCCGGCACCCCGGACGCCGTCTTCCGCGCGTACACCGAGCCCGAGCAGTTCGTCCGCTTCTGGGGGCCGGTCGGTACGCACGTCCCGCTGGACACCGTGACCATCGAGCCGAGGGTCGGCGGGCGCTACGACAGCACCATGGTCATGGACGCGACCGGGGAGCGGTACCCGATGACGAGCGAGATCACCGAGATCCGGGCGGGCGAGCTGATCGCCATCGCCGAGGGGAGCACCGGGATGCGCTCCACCCTGACCTTCCGGGACCTCGGCGAGGGCCGTACCGAGGTGGTGCTGCACCAGACCGCCGTGCCGCAGATGTACTGCGGCCCGGAGGCGGAGGCCGGCCTCAACTCCAGCTTCGACCGGCTGGTCGAGCACCTGTCCGCCTAGGGGCCTGTCCACCCCCGCCCGTCCTGGCGGGCGGGGGTGGCAGAGTGGGGCGCGGAATTCCCCCCGCGCCGTAGGAGGCCCGCTGTGTCGGCTGAGCCCTTGAAGTCCCGTGAAGAGTGGCTGGCGTCCCTGCCGCGGATCTACGCCGCCGCGGGGTGCGTGCTGCGGGACGAGTCCGGGCGGATCCTGATCGTGAAGGCCGGCTACCGGGAGCACTGGCAGTTCCCGGGCGGGACGATCGACCTGGGGGAGGGGCCGGCCGAGTGCGCCGCGCGGGAACTGACCGAGGAGACCGGCCTCGTCGGGGAGGCCGGCGACCTGCTGGCCATCTCCTGGACCCACGCGTCGGCCGAACTCGACCACCCGGCCCAGCACTTCCTGTTCGACTTCGGCACCGTCCCGGACGGCACCCCCGTGACCGTCCCGGCCGGTGAACTCGACGACCACCGCTGGGTCACGGACCAGGAGGCGATCGAACTCCTCGGTCCCGCGCGGTCGTTGCGCCTGCGGGCGGCGATCGAGGCGGCCGCCGACGGGCGGGTGCGGATCGTCACCACGCAGGTGTCCGGCTTCTGACCCGCGGCTTCCGGCGCGGTGTCCGGCCCGCGGCTTCCGGCCCCGGGCGGACGCCGCCGCCGGGGCCGGATCCGCCGGTCACTGCTGTCCGGTGGCCTGTGCCGCGACGAAGGCCGCGATGGCCTCCGCCGTGAAGGTCTCGGCCTCGTGCTTGTCGACGTTCAGGTCGGCCAGCACGCCCGCGCCGTTCTCCAGCTCCAGCAGCGCCAGCAGGATGTGCTCGGTGCCGACGTAGTTGTGCCCGAGCTTCAGGGCCTCCCGGAAGGTCAGCTCCAGCGCCTTCTTGCCCTGCCCGTTGTACGGGATCAGCGGGGGCACCTCCCCGGCGGCGGCCGGCAGCGCGGCGGTCGCCGCGGTCCGGACGGCCTCCGGGGTGACGCCCTGGGCGGCGAGCGCCTTCACGGCCAGGCCCTTCGGCTCGGCGAGCAGGCCGAGCAGCAGGTGCTCGGCGCCGATCTCGGCGTTGCCGGCCGCCCTGGCCTCCTCCTGCGAGGCCATCACGACGTTCCGCGCCCGGTCGGTGAACCGGCTGAAGCCCTGGTTGGGGTCGAGGTCGGCGGGGGCGCCCGGGTCCTTGGGGACGAAGCGCTTCTGGGCGGCCTGCTTGCTGACGCCCATGCTGTGGCCGATGTCGGTCCAGGAGGCGCCGGAGCGGCGGGCCTGGTCGACGAAGTGGCCGATGAGGTGGTCGGCGAGGTCGCCGAGGTGGTCCGCGGCGATGACCGCGTCGGAGAGCTGGTCGAGCGCGTCGCTGTGGACCTTCTTGATCGCGTCGATCAGGTCGTCGAGGCGCAGCGGAGTGGTCTTGGGAACAACGGGATTCTCCATAGCGTCAACCGTAGGTTGTCGATCCCGGATCGTCAACCATCGGTTGACGCTGTGGCGAGTTGAGTTCGGCAGCCCCCGTCTCAGGCCCTCTTCTCCCAGACGTACGCCGCCGAGACCGGGTGGCTGCGGTACTTCTCCCACTTGGGCTTCAGGGCGATCCACGCGTCGTCCACGACCGCCTCGGCCATCTCCACCAGCGTCCAGCCGGCCGCCAGCCCGGCGGTGAGGTGGTCGCTGACCAGGTGGACATGGGTGGTGATGGCGATGGACTCCCCGGCGGCGCTGGTGAAGTGGGTGGGCATGCCGGCCGCCATGATGAAGTACGGGTGCAGGCCGACCAGTACGCACCGGCCGCCCGGGCGGGCCAGCCGCCACGCCTCGCGGTAGAACGGGCCGAGGTCGGCCAGGTGTTCGTCGATCAGCGAGGAGATCACCAGGTCGTACCCGCCGCCCGGCAGGCCGGTGTCGGCCACGTCCGCCTCGGCGAGGCTGTCGTGCGCGGCCTTCTCCCGGGCGACCGCCAGCATTTCGGGCGTCAGGTCCACGCCGTCCAGGACCAGGCCCGCCGCGGCCTTCCCGCGCAGCCAGGCGCCCGTCCGGCCGGTGCCGCAGCCGAGGTCGGCGGCGCGGCCGACCTCCGCCCAGGCGGGCGCGGTGAGCCGGTCGAGCACCGCGAGGTCCATCGCGTCCTCGACCGTCCGTTCGTACGTTTCCACCCACTGCGCGTAGCCGGTGCGGACGTCCACCATCGGGTAGTCGCGAGTGTCGAAGTCGGAGAAGTCCGCCATGCGGTGCAGTATCGCCGCCGCCCCGGGCGGCGGGCGAGCGATTAAATCCGGCGAATCCGGGCCTCAGAGCGTCAGTTTGAAGCCGTCGTGGCTGCGCGCGAAGCCGAGCGAGGCGTAGAACCGGTGGGCCTCGGTGCGGCGCTTGTCGCTGGTGAGCTGGACGAGGGTGCAGCCGTGCTCGCGGGCCCGCGCGACGGCCCTGGTCAGCAGCTCGCGCCCGAGCCCGGCGCCCCGGCGGTCGGCCCGCACCCGGACGGCCTCGATCAGCGCGCGCTCCTGGCCGTGCCGGCCGAGGCCGGGGATGCGGGTGAGCTGGAGGTAGCCGAGCACGGTGCCGTCGCCCTCGTCGAGGACGAGCATCTCGTTGCGGGCGTCCGCCTCCACGGCGGCGAACGCACGGGCGTAGGCTTCGTCGACCTGCACGGTGGCCGGGTCGATCACCCGCTCCTCGTCGCCGAGCAGCGCGATGATGGCGGGCAGGTCCTGACGGGTGGCGGTCCGGAAGATCACGTCCGGGAGTCTGGCAGACGAGGGGGGAGCATGCGCGTACTCGCACTGCCGGAGGCCGAGGTGCCCGGCGAACTCAAGCTCCAGGTCGCCGAGTTGCAGGACCAGGCCTGGCCCGGACCGCCGGCGCCGTCGACCGTCCCGGTGCACGACCCGGCGCTGCGGCCGCTGTCGATGCTGCTGCTGGACGGCGACCGGGTGGTGGCCGCGCTCGACGTGCTCTCCAAGCAACTGGCCCACGCCGGACGGACGTACGCCGCGAGCGGGCTGAGCGGGGTGGTCACCGACCGGGCGCGGCGCGGCTGGGGCCACGGGCGGCATCTGGTGTCGGCGGCCCGCGCCGCCGTCCGGGAGAGCGGCGCGGACCTCGCGCTGTTCACCTGCGACCGCGGGCTCCAGGGGTTCTACGAGAGCGCCGGCTGGGAGCCGCTGCCGGGCACGGTGCTGGTCGGCGGCACGCCCGAGGAGCCGTTCCCCAGCGACGGCGCCGGCTTCGACAAGGTGACGATGGCGGGGTTCTTCAGCGGGCACGCCGTCCGGCACCGCGCGGACTTCCCCGGCAGCCGGATCGCCCTCCACCCGGGGGAGATCGACCGGCTCTGGTAGGGCGCTACGACGAGTAGGGCGCTACGAGTCGAGCAGGCGGGTGCGGACGGCGGTGAGATCGGACGGGTCGACGCCGGCGGCGAGCAGGTAGCCGGCCGGTTCGAAGCCTTCGAGGGCCGCGTACAGGGCGGCCTCGGCGGTGGTACCGGCCTCGGCGAGCACGGCGTCGATCCGGCGGTACTGGTCCGGCAGGCCGAGCATCCCGTACAGCGGGCGGACGTTCGGCGCGCTGAGCAGGTAGTCGGCGACGATCTCGGACGGCTCGACGCCCGCGAGGGCGAGCAGCAGCAGGGCGGCCAGGCCGGTGCGGTCGCGGCCGGCGCCGCAGTGGACGACCAGGCCGCCGGGCCGGGCGCCGGCGATGGTGGTGATCAGTTCGGCGGCGGCGCGCGGGCAGTGGTCCAGGTAGGGGCGCAGCGCGAGCGGGGTGCCGTCCAGGTGCCCGTACGTCTTCCACCAGGCGGGGCCGGCGAGGTCGTCCAGCGGGACGCGGACCAGCTCGACGCCCGCGGGGAGCGGGAGGAGCGGCTTGTACTCCTCGACGTTGCGCAGGTCGACGACGGTGCGGACGCCGTGGTCGAGGAGGGTGTCCCAGCCCTCGGCGGTGAGGCGGTCGAGGTTGTCGGCCCGGACGACGGCGCGGCGGGCGGTGCGGGCGCCGGAGGTGGTGGGGAGGCCGCCGAGGTCGCGGACGTTGAGGCAACCGTCCCAGACCAGGGTGCGGTCCTCGGTGGCGGTGGTCAGCGCGTGCGTCCGGCTCATCAGGCTCCCCGTTTCAGACCGGGGGTCCGTTACCCCCTCGTTATAAGAGGACTCCGGGGGCGCCCGGATGGTTCCGTGCGCGGCGGGCGGTGCGGGTGGTCGGGCGGGCAGGTTCAGCGGGTGGTCGGCTCCGCGGCCTCGGCCTGCACCAGCTTCGCCAGCGGTTCGGCGGCGGACTGGCCGAGCACCGAACCGGCCGCGATCGCGCCGATCAGGAACACGGTGGAGAGCCAGGCCATGGTCGAGACCGGCAGGGTGAAGGCGCCGACCATCCGGGCCGCGCACTCGGTCAGCAGGGCGGTGCCCCAGATCCCGGAGAACAGCCGCTCGTAGCGGCGGAACGAGCGCGAGCGGGCCGCCCGGCCACCCGCCAGCCGCTCCCAGGCGTCGGCGCGGCCGCGGTCGCCCCTGGTCACGAAGGGCATCAGCATCGGGGACATCAGCGGCCGGCCGATCAGCGCGGAGACCAGGACGGCCAGCGCGAGGGTGCCGCTGAGCGCGCCGTCCTTGGCGATCATCAGCCGGGCGTCGCCGGTGACGGTGGTGAGCGCCAGGCCGGCGAGGTTGACGCCCAGCATCATCGAGGCCCACAGGTTGAGCCGTCGCTCGCGGAGCAGCCCGAAGACGGTGCGGGCGGCCGGGATCACGCCGCTCCAGGCGAGGGCGGCGAACTCGCTCATCCCGAAGGCCGAGTGCAGCAGGTAGTAGCCGGCCAACGGGGCGGCCACGTCGAGGGCGAGCGGGCGGAGGGCGGCGGCCACCGGGTTCGGCGCGGTGGTGGTGGCGGTGGTGGTGGTCGTCGTCGTGGTCGGAGCGACGACGGCGGTGCTGGTGAGAGCGGGGGCGCTGAGGGTCTGGCTCACGGTGGGGTCCTCCCCGGACTGGTGCTCGGCCTGCGGGCCGGTGCCCGCGTCGTGCCTCCAGTCTTCCGAGCCGACCCTCCGTCAGGGCAGTGTCGTCCGTTGCGGGATCCGCATGACAGTTGTCACGGTGTGCGTCATGACAACGTCTCCGACCTGGGGATTCACTCCGGGAAGGTCCACAGCTCCCGGCCGAGGGTGTCCAGGCAGCGCACCGCGCGGAACCGTTCGTCCCGCGCCGAGAGGAACCCGTCCGCGACGCCCCGCAGGACGGCCAGGGCGACCGCGTCCGCCCTGGTCCAGGCGCCGGTGAGGAAGAGCACCCGGCCGGACAGTTCGGCGCGCTGGATCCGGGCCACCGAGGCGGCCAGCAGCACGCCGTTGACCTGCTCCAGCTCGGCGGGGGACAGATAGGTCTCGCCGGCGCCGCCGCGGTCCCGCTCGACCCGGCGCAGCAGTTCGGGCAGGCCGTAGTGGCGGACGGCGGCGACCGAGTCGTCCAGCGCGACCTGCCAGCGCGGGCCGGGCAGCACCTCCCACCAGACGTCCTCGCCGACCGGCAGCACCTCGCCGATCCGGGCGCGCCAGGTCTCGATGCCGTAGACGGCGCGGGGGTCGGGGCGCGGGCCGGGGAAGGCGGCGGTCCAGTCCGCCTTGCGGATCACGCCGAGGTCGAAGGTGTAGCGCACCCGGTCGGCGGTGTGGCTCTCGACCACGCCGAGCAGCGCCCAGTGGGTCTCGTCGGGGAGGCTGAACGTCCGGCGCCACCCGGTGAAGCCCAGGCCGCGCAGGGCGGGAGCGAGGTGCTCGCGCAGGCCCCGTGCGTGGAGCTCGTGGGCGGTCGTCATCGCGGTCGTTCCTGGTCGGGTCGTGACGCGGCGTGCGGGGGCATGCCGGAGGTCGTGTCGGGGCAGGGGCCGTCGGGTCCGAGGTGCGGAGAGCGGCGTCCGGACGGGCGCCGCGCCTCGTGCTGGGCGGGGGGTGACGGCGGGCGGCCGATCAGGCTCGGCCGGTGGGGCCGGTGCACTGCTTCGCCTACTGACAACGTAGGCGGGGGGCGGAAGTCGGGTCTGCGGGCGAACGGCAGTAGCTGACGGGACCTTCTGCCCGGCGCCCGCCGGTCCTTGGTCCGGCCGCTCCTGCGTTCCGAATACCGGTACGGGGCATTCCGGATGCCGGACGATACGCCGGTCCGGTGAGCCGCCCCGACAGGTCGGCCCGCCCGCCCGGATGGCGCATGATGTGGCGGGTGCAGAGTGCAGAACGCCCCGGAGCGGGCACCGGCAGCCCGGTCGGCCCGTCCGGCCCAGTACCTCCATCGGGCCCGCCTCCCGGGGCCTCCCCGGCCGCGGTCGTCGACCTGTCGGCGGCCGTCCGGGCCGCGCAGGAGGGGGACGAGGAGGCGTTCCGGCTGCTGTTCCGGACCGTCCAGCCGGGCCTGCTGCGCTACCTGCGGGTGCTCGTCGGGGGCCGCCCGGAGGACGCCCAGGACGCCGAGGACATCGCCTCCGAGGCCTGGCTGCAGATCGCCCGCGACCTGCGGACCTTCTCCGGTGACGGGGACGGCTTCCGCGGCTGGGCCGCCACCGTCGCCCGCAACCGCGCGCTGGACCATCTGCGCGCCCGGCGCCGCCGTCCGGTCGCGGACCTGCCGTTCGACCACCTGGCCGAGCTGGCCGCCGGGGACGACACCGCGGGCGCGGCGCTCGCGGCCGTCGGCACCGCGGACGCGCTGGCGCTGATCTCCCGGCTGCCACCGGACCAGGCCGAGGCGGTGCTGCTGCGGGTGGTGATGGAACTGGACGCGGAGAGCGCCGCCCGGGTGCTGGGCAAGCGGGCCGGCAGCGTACGGATGGCCGCGCACCGGGGGCTGCGACGGCTCGCCAAGCTGCTGGAGCAGTCGTTCGCGGCGGGGGTGGGGATCCCCGCCGCGCCGTCGGGGCCCCGGGTCGTCCAGCCGGGTGCCGGGCGGTCCGGTGCCGGGCGGTCGGGCGGGGCGGGGCAGGCCGCGCAGGCCGCGAAAAAAATTCCTCCGCAGGGTGTGACAGAACACCGGGCCGCGACGCTGAAGGACATGAGATGAGCACCAACCGATCCCGTCGGATCGACCGTGATGCTGCTGAGCACCTGCTCGGCGGTGCCGTGGGCGGCCCGTCGGCCGGGCAGGGCGCCTCGCTCACCGGACAGGACGGCGGTACCGGGCGTACGGGGGTTGCCCAGGTGCTCGCCGCTGCCGCCGCCCCGGCGACGGCGGACGAACTGGCCGGTGAGGAGGCGGCTCTGGCCGCGTTCCGGGAGGCCCGTCTCGCGCCCGTACCCGCCGGATCCGCCGGATCCGCTGCTGTACCCGCTGTACCCGCACCCGTCCGGAGACGATCGATGGCGACCGCCGCGCTGGCCAGGGCCTTCAGTACGAAGGCCGCTGCCGTCGTGCTCGGCGCCACCGTGCTCGGCGGTGTCGCGGTCGCGGCCGGCACCGGCAACCTGCCGTCCCCCCTGGGGGGTGGCTCCCGCCAGCCGGACCGCGCGCTGCTCGCACCGGGCGACGCCGGTGCGTCCGCCGTCACCGCCGCCGAGCCCGGTCCGGGGGACGGGGCGTCGTGGCCGCCCACCGCCGGGTCGTCCGGCGGTGGGGCGAAGGCCGTGGGACCGTCGTCCGAGGCGCAGCCGTCGGCTGGCTCGCCGTCCCCCTCCGCCTCGGCGGAGACCCGGGGACTGTCGGCCCAGGCCGCGCTGACTGACCTCTGCCGGGGGTTCGCCGACCGGGTGGGCAAGGGCGAGCGCCCGCGCCAACTGGTCGCCGACCCGCAGTTCGGCGCGCTGGTCGAGGCGGCCGGCGGCCCGGACCGGGTGGAGGACTACTGCGGGGCGGCGCTCGGGCGCGAGCGCGGCGACGGCCACCAGGGCGCCGGCTCACCGCCGCGCGGCAACGGCAACGGCAATGGCAACAGCAATGGCAACGGCAACGGCCGGGGCGGCGAGGACAACCGCAACGGCCGCGGTGACGGCCACGGTAACGACATTGACAAGGGCAGTGGACAGGGGAACGGGAAGGACGACGCGGCCAACGGCCGGAACGGCGGCTCCGGTAGCGGCGGTTCCGGCAACGGCGGCTCTGGCAACGGCGGTTCCGGCAACGGTTCCGGCAACGGAAGCAAGGACCGGGAAACCCCGCTGCCGGCGATGCCGCCCCTCTCCGACCCCCACCCCCGACCCGACCGCTCCGACGATCCCTCACCCCGGAGGTAACCCCGAAACTCCGGGTGGGCGGCGAGCGAATCCCCCCGGGCTCGCCGCCCACCCGGACCGCACCACCGCACCACCGCACCACCGCACCACCGCAGTGCCCGTACCACCCTCTCCACCCGCGGATCCCGGGTGGCCGGCCGGCTCCCTGGGCCCGCCGCCCACCCGGTCGGCCCCGGACCGGATCGGCAGGCGCACCCCGGACGCGCCGCCGGCCCGGACCGGGCCCTGCCGGTGCGGCCCGCTCACAGCCGGGCGGGCCGCACCCGCACCACCCCGTGCCGGCGGCCGGGGGATCGCTGCCCGGTCCCTCGGCCGCCTCACCGCCCGGCGGTCCGTTTCGGCGGGGCGGCTATCGTGCACAGGTGCACGAGGCGCTCCAGGACCTTGGGCAGGGCACGTGAGGGGAGCGGTTCCAGTGATCGGACGGGCGCTGAACGGGCGTTACGAACTCGTCGAGATACTCGGCGTCGGCGGCATGGCCACCGTCTGGCGCGGGGTGGACCACGTGCTGGGCCGTCAGGTGGCCGTCAAGGTCCTCAACGGGGGCCTCGCCGACGACCCGCGCTTCGCCGAGCGCTTCAGCCGCGAGGCGCAGCACGCGGCGATGCTGGTGCACCCGAGGATCGTCATGGTCTTCGACTCGGGCGTGGACCAGGGCTCGCCGTACATCGTCATGGAACTGGTCCACGGCTACTCGCTCGCCGCGCTGCTGGCGCAGCAGCCGGGCGGGATGCCGGTCGAGCGGGCGGTCGGGATCGCGGCGGCGGTCTGCGAGGCGCTGACGGTCGCGCACGGCGCCGGGCTGGTGCACCGGGACATCAAACCCGGCAACATCATGATCACGCACGACGGCGGCGTGAAGGTCGTGGACTTCGGCATCGCCCGCGCCGGGTCCTCCAGCAACCTCACCCAGACGGCCACCGTGCTCGGCACGGCGGCGTACCTCTCGCCCGAGCAGGCCACGGCCTCCCAGCTGGACGGCCGCACCGACCTGTACGCGGTGGGCTGCGTGCTGACCGAAATGCTCACCGGCGCACCGCCGTTCATGGCGGAGACACCGGTGGCGATCGCCTTCAAGCACGTCAGCGAGCAGCCGCTGCCGCCGTCCGCGCTGCGCCCCGGGCTGCCGTCGGCGGTGGACGGCGCGGTGCTGCGGCTGCTCGCCAAGAACCCGGCCGACCGGCCGGCGCACGCCGCGCTGGCGCGGGCCGAACTGCTGGCGACCATACCCGGGTTGGCCGTCGGCGACCCGACCGGAGAACTGCTGGCCGCCGCTGCCGCCGCTCAGCACACCCAGGTGCTGCCGCCGGTACCCGTCGGCTTCTCCGAGCAGCAGCACACCACCTTCCTGCCACCCCAGCAGGCCGCCACCTCGGTGATGGCGGCCGTTCCGGCGCAGCCCCCGGCCGTCGCGCCGGGCGCGCCCGTCCCGGCCGGGCCGCCCGTGCGGGAGAGCCGCCGCAAGCCCCTGCTGCTGGGCGCCCTCGGCCTGGCCGGTGTCGCCGGGGCCTCCGTCCTCGCTCTCACCGCCTTCGACGGGCCCGCGAACGACACCACCGGCAACAAGGTGGCGCACCCGGTCGCGACGTCCGTCACCACTCCGCCTCCCACGCCCACACCCACCGTGACGACCCCGCCGCCCACCACCCCCACGACGCTCCCGCCCCGGACACCGACGCCGACGCCGAGCGCGACGATGCCGGCCAACAGCCAGTCCTCGGCCGTCCAGATCAACGCCCTGCGCCAGTCCGTCGCCCAGACCCAGGTGACCAAGGACCGCGATCGCCAGGTCGAGCTCCTCCGTACCCTCGACGACGCGAGCGCCCGCCTCATCGAGAGCAAGCCGGACGACGCGGCCAAGGAGCTGAAGAACGCGCAGAAGATCGTCCGGGACCTGGCCAAGAAGCACGCCATCGACGGCCCGACGTACCTGAACTGGAACTCCCGCCTCGGCGTCCTGCTCGCCACCCTGCACGCCTCGGGCGGCAACGACCAGTTCGATCAGTACGACCAGTTCGACTGACGCGGGGACCCGAGGCCTGGCCCGTCCTGCGCATCCCCTGAACCGGGGTGTTGCAACGACTCCTGGAACCCAAGCCGTACGGTCGGGCCCCTTGGGGACGCGATTGCTTCCGGTCCGGCCCCGGTTGCCCGTTGTGGAGTGGGAAGTCGGTGGGTCCGACTCCCCACTCCTGGAGCTGTTCCGGGCCGGGGCTGGACCGTGGTCCCGTGCGGTGGCCAGACCTCTGCCACCCGGAGACACCGGATCAGGAGACGCGCTTCAACTGCCACGCGTTGTTGTTGAGGCTGGGGTTGGACGAGTAGACGCAGCTGCTGCTGTAGTACGAACCGGTCTGGACCCAGCCCGCAGGCTGGTAGGTGGAGGCGCACGCCTGGACCACGGTGCCGACGGGCAGCCCGGTGAGCTGCTTGATCTGCTTGATGTTCGGGCTGAAGCTCTGCGTGCCGCAGTTGCTGCTGTAGCCCCAGCCGACGTCGACGAAGCCGGCCGGGGTGACAACGCTCGCGCAGGAGGTGGTGACGTCACCGGGGGCGGCGTGGGCAGGCGCGGCGGCCAGGGCGAACATCGTCGCGGCGCCGGCGGCGGCCATGAGCGTGGTGCGAAGGCGAGTCATGGGTGGTGGCTCCTTCGATCGCGGACGGCCAGGCAGGCCGGGAAGCCATTCCTATGGGGTGACGACCGGTTTCGGGTAGCGGCTTTTCGGCCTAAAGATCCCTCGGATCGCCGGTGTCAGCCGCGCGCACCGGACCGGCGGCGCAGCAGGGCGAAGCCCAGCGCACCGGCGCCGAGGGCGGCGACGGTGCCGCCGCCGACCAGCAGCGGGCCGGAGGTGGAGGCCGAGCCCGATCCGTCACCGGCCTGGGCGGCGCCCGCGGGCACCTCCCGGACCTGGGGCCCGGTGCCACCGGCGGCGGGCGTGGCGGTGGGGGTCCCGCCCACCACCGGGGTGGCCGGCGCGGGCTGCCCGGTACGGGCCGGCGTGGCGCCGGAGCCCACGCTCGGGACCGCAGCGCCCGGGGCGGGGGACCCGGCGATGCTCGGGGCGGCCGGGGCGGGGGTCTTGACCCCGTCGGCCCAGGCGTTCCCGCCGGTGACGGCGGTCAGCAGCGCGGCCCCGGTCAGGGCACAGACCGTCAGAACACGGCGGGCGGACGAGCGGTGGGTGCGGTTCTTGTTCATGCGGTGTCTCTCCTCTGTCGCTGACGCGGCCCGGCCGGTGCGGCCGGTGCGTTGACAGCGACGCTAGGAGGGCCGTGTCGCGGTCCCCGACCGGTCGCGTCACGGCCGACCATCGTCTGCGTAACGGGCCCACGCCACCCGGATCGCCGGGCGTGGAGCGGCTCCTCGACGCGGTCGGCCCCGGGTCCGGCCGCGCGTCACCCGGTGACCACCTGGGTTCGGCAACTGCGATGAAAGCCAAGCTCTTTGCCGGCCGGTGTCGCACAGCGGCTTCGGATCGTCGGGTGACGGAGGCCGGGTGACTAGAGTCGTCACCATGAGTGACTCCCCGCCTCATGAGGTCGTAGCCCGGCCGCGTACCGCCGCCGGTGTGCTGTTCTTCGACGAGGACGGCCGCGTGCTCCTCGTCAAACCGACCTACAAGCCCGGCTGGGAGATTCCGGGCGGCTACCTGCGCGCGGGCGAGACCCCGAGCGAAGGCGCGGCCCGGGAGGTCGAGGAAGAACTCGGCATCACCCCGCCGATCGGCCGGCTCCTCGTCGTCGACTGGGCGCCCCATCCCACCGAGGGCGACAAGCTCCTCCTCGTGTTCGATGGAGGCGTTCTCCCGGTTGACGAACTTGACCGCATCACGGTCGACCAGGTCGAGATCAGCGAGCACGCTTTCCACGCCGGCGACCAGATCGACTCCGTCCTCATCCCTCGTCTGGCCCGCCGAGTTCACGCCGCCTGCGGAGCCAGGACACGTTCCGAGACCGTCTACCTGGAGCACGGAGTGGCTTACCAGTAGGACCACAACGTGAGAGAACCCGGTGGGCGGCGGCCTCCAGGGTTGACGCGTCCTTGCGCGCCGGCGTCTTCACCCCGCCCGAGGGCGAAGGCCTGGTCGAGATCCCCGGGGCCGGCGCTGATGGTGACTGCTCCGGTACGTCCTGACACTGCCCCGGCACCGAACTTCCACCGAACTTCGGCGCCCCACCAGCCGCATCCAGAAGCGTCTCGCCTGGCTCAGCCCCGACGAGTACGAGGCGAGGCACTACGCCGACCAGGCGACGGCCGAACCAGTGGCTGTCCAACCACCCGAACCCGTCCCGACCAGGTAATCGCCACCTCCCGCTCGGAGGGGGAAGCTCAGACAGGTTCTCCAATCCACGTGAGTTACTTGATTGCCATCACTGCCACACTCTCCGTATCCTGCTGGGCAACGCGTTGACGGAGACGAGTAGCCAGGGATCACGCGAGCAGAGAGAGCCGCCGGAAGCTGGGAAGGCGGTCTCGCGCCCCGAGGTGAAGACCCTCCTGAGCGCGGGGAGGAACGACCCCGCCTGGTGGTCCAATGCCCCGCCGGCCGGCCCCCGTCACCGGGCCAAATGAGGCCGCCACTCTGTGGCGGCGAAAGTGCGGTGGTACCGCGAGTTGCCCTTCTCGCCCGCACTCCCAAGGGATCATGACGATGTCCTTCGGAGGACCGCAATGATCCACAGCCGCGTACGTGTCTCCGACCTGCGAGAACACGTCGGCCGTACCGTTTCCGTCTGCGGATGGGTGAACACCCTCCGCTTGCAGCGCAAGATGCAGTTCGTCATCGTGCGGGACAACACCGGCATGGTGCAGGTGACCCACAAGCGTGACGACGGGCCACTGGAGGCCCAGCTCGAAGCCCTCACATCCGAGTCCGCCGTGAGGATCACCGGCCGCGTCGTCGACGCGGGCCAGGTCAAGCTCGGCGGCCTGGAGATCGTTCCCGAGGCGGTCGAGGTCCTGAACCAGGCCGCTACGCCGCTGCCGATCGACGAGCACACTGGCATGGAGCAGCGGTTGGACTGGCGGTTCCTGGACGTGCGCCGCCGTCCCGCCACTCAGCTGTTGTTCGCCGTGCAGACCACCCTGGAACAGGGCATGCGCGAGTACGCCTACGCGCAGGGCGCCACCGAGATGCACACCCCCAAGCTCATGGGTACCGCCTCTGAGTCCGGCGCGGAGGTCTTCAAGCTCGGCTACTTCGGCCGCAGCGCCTACCTGGCGCAGTCGCCGCAGTTCTTCAAGCAGATGGCGATCGCGGCCGGCGTCGACAGGGTCTTCGAGATCGGGCCGGTCTTCCGCGCCGAACCGTCGTTCACCTCCCGGCACGCCACCGAGTTCACCGGCGTCGACGTGGAGCTGGCCTGGATCGACGGGGTCGAGGACGTGATGGCGTTCGAGGAACAGATGCTCGCCCACGCGATCGCCAAGGTCGCCGACGTGCACGGCGAGGCGATCGCTGAGCACTTCGGCCTCGAGGTCACCGTGCCCACATCGCCGTTTCCCCGCATCACCATGGCCGAGGCGCACGAGATCCTGCGCCAGGGCGGCTGGGACCCCGAAGGGGTCAAGGAAGACCTGGACCCGGAGGGCGAGCGGGCCATCTCGGCCCACATCAAGGAAGCCACCGGGCACGAGTTCGTCTTCATCACGCACTACCCGGTCGGCATCCGGCCCTTCTACCACAAGCGGCCCGCCGACGACCCGAGCGTGACCCTCAGCTTCGACCTGCTGTGGAAGGGCCTGGAGATCACCACCGGCGCACAGCGCGAGCACCGGTACGACGTGCTGCTGAAACAGGCCGCCGACAAGGGCATGAGCACGGAGCCGATGCAGGACTACCTGAACGCGTTCCGGTACGGGTGCCCGCCGCACGGGGGCCTCGGCATGGGCCTGGGCCGGGTGCTGATGGTCATGCTCGGCCTGACCTCGATCCGCGAGGCGACCTTCCTGTTCCGCGGGCCGAACCGGCTTACCCCGTAACCCGGTTATGACGGCGTCCCACGGCACGGGCAGGATCCCGTGCCGTGGGACGCCGTCTCAGTAGCGGACATTGCGCAGGTCATGCATCCATGCCTCGGCGGGGTTCTCGTCCCAGTAGGCCCGCAATGCCAACTCCCGCTCGGAGAAGCGTCCCTGGTGGCACAGGCCGCCGTGAGAGAGGGTGACGCTCATCGCGAGCGCCGACTCGGTTGTGTCCCACTGGGGTGTCAGAGCGTGGCTCCAGAGCTGCTCTCCGGGCCGCATGGTGACGGAGTGGCGATCGACCTCGTCGTGCTCGGGCGGTTCCTCGCCGGTCGTCTCGCCGAGGACCGCCGCGTTGGCTGACAGGCGCTTGCCGGGGTCAAGGTAGCTGTGGAACGTCTTGGTGCCGTGGACCTGCCAAACCAGTCCGTGCGAGTTGTCACTGTGGTACGTCGAGGACGCACCCTTGGTGGACAGGAACAGGATGGGCGCCAGTCGCTGCCAGGTGAAGCCCCGGGCAGACAGGTGGGTGCGCCAGGGAATCATGACCCCCTCCTGTAAGCCGCGCAGGAGGGGGTCGTAGAAGCGACTGAGATTGAAGTGCACCAGTCGGAAGGGCCAGGTGACGATCTCTTCGAGAGGGGCGGTGCGGAAGGCGGCCGTACGGTCCATGCGCACCTGCCAGTCGTCGTCCCCGAGGATGGTGAACCGGACCTCCTCGTCCTTGCGGACGTGGTCCAGCACCTCGATGGCGGGCCTGAACGTGTAGTCGAAAGTAACGTCCAGCAGGAAATTCGGTGGCTGCCGCCATCGATGGGCGAAGTCGTCGGGTGTCGTGATCGTCATAGGGCAGTCCATGGAGTCGTGTGCCGGCAGCCCGCCCTCACGCCCGCGCGGCACGCGACGCACTGCGTTCGTCGTACACGGTGGAAGAGCGGCAGATGGCAGCGCAGTCCGGGGTCACCCGGTCCTGCGCCGGAGTGGTCAGGAACTGTCTGATCTCGGCACGGGGTGCGTGGACGCTGACCGACGCCTGGCCGTAGGGGCAGCGCCGCATGTGGCCGTCGGCGGACACGTACGCGGTCGCCGAGCGGCAGGACCAGCGCTCGCCCCCTGTGGCGGGCAGTTGGAGATCCCGCAGCTCGCCGAGGTACTCCCGGTACCGGTTGGACAGATCGAAGTAGCGGCCCAGCACGTCGGCGTCGCGATGTTGCTGGACCAGATAGTCCTGCACCGACTTGCCGTCGCGGCGCAGGGCATGCTCGTCGAGGACCACAGGGCTGAACTGGACCTCCACTCCCGCGCCGGATGCGAGGCCGGCCAGGTCGCGGCACTCGCTGTCGCTCAGGCCCCAACAGGTGACGTGCAGGATCTTCGTCTCGGTGCTGATCGTTCGCAGCGTGTCGATGCCCGAAGCAGCTGTGCGGGTAGTGCGTCCCAGCAGCATCGCGCCTTTTGAGTCGGTGGAGACGGTCACGTTGGCCAACAGGTGCGCCACCGTGGCGAGCGTGACGACCTCCGCCACGGCCCGAGCCGAGGTCACCATCGACACCGACATGCCGAACTGGCGGGCCAGCCGCACGAGCTGCCTGAGCTGCGGGTGGTGGGTCGGTTCGCCGCCGGTCAGGCACACCCCGTCCACGCCCATCTCCTTCAGCCGCGACAGGGTGCGGGCGTAGGTCGCGGTGTCGAGGAAGCCGTGAGCGCGGTCTGCCCGGAAGCAGAATCCGCAGGCTACCTTGCAGTGCCCGGCTGTGGAGATCAGCGCCGTACGAACGTGGGTGTTCATTGCACCCCCGTGTTGTCCCACACGGCGATCTCCACGGTGCTCGTGTAGAATGCGCACATCTCGGGGTCCGGGGTATTGCCGCCGATGAGGGCCTGCTCGTTGCGGGACGGGCCGCCACAGATCGCGAGCGCCGGGCAGTTCCCGCACTCGTGGATGGGAGCGACCTTCTTCGCCACGCCGGTCAGGCTGTCCGGATCGGCTCGCAGCTCATCGAGGGTGCGCAGGAACGACGGCTCGGTGAAGTTGATGTCGCACAGGCTGACCCGGTTGCCGGGCAGCAGGGCGGCGTTCAGACTGCGGTCGCCCTGCATGTGGTCGAACAGCATCGGCCGGCGGGTGTCCAGGGCCTGGAAGGCGCGGTCCAGGACGGAGAACAGCATCCCGCCCCGTGCCAGGGCGGTTAGCCGGGCCTCGTACAACTCGCGCGCCAAGTCGGCGCCGTCGACTTGCCAGCGGCCCGCGGTCGGGATGGGAGTGTTGACGTAGATGAACTTCAGCCCGAGGTCATCGATGATCCACCGGACGGTCTCGGCGAGGCGTCCGATGTTCGCGGCGGTCGGGGTGAGGTTGCAGCCCACGTGCAGCCCATCGGCCTCGACGAGCCGGGTGACGTTGCGGCGAATCCGGTCGTCTGCGGGCTGACCGCCGAGCAGGAGCCGGTGCGCGGAGTTGATTCCCGGAGGGCCATCGATGGAGATGCCGACTCCGTACTCGTAGGCGACGAGGTGGTCGAGGGCCTCGTCGGTCAGGCGGGCACCGTTGGTGACGACCGTGCGTCGTACCCTGGCCACGTCGTAGCGTTCGGCGAGGGTGTCGGCGAGCTGGTCGCCGTACTGCATGAGGTCGAAGCGGATGGTCGGCTCGCCGCCGAACCACTGGATGGACACCTCTTCCTGCCCGGCGTTCTGCTCGAACAGGAACCGCAGCCCTTCTGCGAGCTCTTTCTTCGTCATGTCCGGCTTGCCGGTGTTGGTGTCGACGAAGCAGTAGGTGCAGGCCATGTTGCAGCGGTCGGTGAGGACCACGCGCAGACCGCTGATGCGGCAGGGGCTGGCGTCGAGGCCGAGGAGTCGAAGACGGTCACGGAGTGCTTCGCGCCGGTCGGCCACGGGGCCGCCGGGGGTGAAGCCGAGCCCTGCGAGGGCTTCATGGGTCGCGGTCGGGGGGACCCCGGCGAGGTCATGGACCTCGCCGGAGTCGATGAACACACTGTCCAGCGCGACCGGATCGAGGAGAACCGCTTCCCCGTCCCGCTCGTACTGGAAGTACTTCCCCCACAGCATCCGGGGGACGGCCATGGTGGTCAGGCCGCCGTTTCCTCTTCGGCGATCCCGAGTTCGCCCATGACCTCGCGGACCTTCTCCTCGGCGGCGGCCTGGAGCTTCGCGGAGGTGGCCGGGGAGCCACCGTCGGCGAGGACGATCACACCGGGCAGCGTCGGGTTCGGCGCGATCACCGTGATGCCGGCCGGGTCGGTGCCGATGACCATGATCGCGTTCTTCAGTTCGACCCAGTCGGTGCGCTCCTTGAGCGCCTCGATGACGCGGCCCTGCTTCTCCTGGAAGGAGGCGCGCTCACCCATCCACACGCCCGCCTTGGACTTGGAGTCCACGACGTCCGCGTAGATCAGGTGGTCCTTCTTCTCTCGCCTGGTTTGGGGCATGGCTGATCCTTCCTGTGTGCTGGATGGGCTGGAACAACCACCGGAGACCGGCGGGTACCGCCTCACTCGGGGAGCGTGGGCGGGGCGGCGCTTGGCAGCACTACGAAAGGCTCGGGGTTGTGAAGGCCCCCGGTCGCCAGCCTCGCCGCTCTGTGGTGAACGGCAGCGCAGTGAGACGTGGCTTCGCAGTGACGTGGTGACATCATGCTGACATGTGAAGTCCTATTCGAGGACTCTGACAGGTCATCAAAGGGACTTGTATAGGGCGTTGTTGCTGCCTGATGGGTGAGTTTTGCGCCACGATGAGGACATCGCATGTCGCTCTCTCACGAGAGCTCGTCCCGGAGGAGATCCATGGCGCGTCCCGCAGGCAACATCAGGCTCAAGGCCGCCCGGCTGGCCGCCGGATACAACTCCCAGCAAGCCTTGGCCGACGCCATCACCAAGGTGGCGCCAAGCCTCGGCATCAGGGGCCTGGCTGTCGGCGTCCGACAGGTCCGACGCTGGGAGTCCGCCTCACCGCCCTGGCCACAGCCCGATGTGCACCGGGTCCTGACCCACCTCTTGGGACAGAGCATGGAAGACCTCGGATTCACACCTCCGTGGGGAAGCGCATGGACCCAGCCCAGCTCCGCGACCGGCAGCACCCCGCGAGCGCCCCTGGCCGGAACCAGACTCGCTGCCGTTCCCGCTCAAGGCGGAGCCGCAACACAGCCGGCGACTGTCGGCACGGATTTTGAGACTGTCACCCGCGCGCATCGGCACCTGTACTGGTCCGTCGCCCCTGCCGTGCTCCATCCGGCGATCCTGGAGCATGCCCGTCTGGGTTGCGCCCTCCTCCCAGAAACGGCGAACCCGGCCCGTCAGACCGTCGCGGCCGCACTGGCCGAGTCCTACCTGCTGGCCGGCCGCATCGAGTTCTTCGACCTGCAACAGCCAGGGCAGGCTTCGGAGACTCTCCTTCGGGCTCTACAGGCTGCCGGAGAAGCGGATGATCCGCTGCTCGGAGCGGCCATCCTTGCGCACATGGCCTTCATCCCGGGCTGGGCGGACGATCGGGAAGCAGCCGTCGAGCGCATGCTTGCCGCCCGTACCTACGCTCGCCGCGGGCAGGCGTCGGCCGAGTTCTGGGCGTGGCTGGACGCCGTAGAGGCGGAATGTGAGACCCGCTGCGGCGATCCTCACGCAGCCCTCCGCTTGATCCGCCGGGCCGAGGACACACTCTCCGCAGGTTCCGAACATGCCACTCCCGACTGGGTGGACTGGTTCAGCCCCGTCCGTCTGTCTGCGTTCAAAGGCAACACGCAGTTGAAGGCCGGCCACCTGCCACAGGCCCGTCAGACGCTCCACGACGTACTCGACGGTCTGCCACCCGAGTCGGACAAACAGCGCACCGTCGTCCTTGGCGACCTCGCTGCCGTCGAAGCCGCAGACGGTAAGCCGGAGGAGGCGTGCAGATACGCCATCATGGCCCTCGACCAGTTGGCCATCACCTGGTACGCCACAGGTATGGATCGCATCCGCGAGGTCCGGCGCACGCTCGCTCCCTGGCAGAACGAGCAGTGCATCCGGAACCTCGATGATCGCCTCTACGACTGGGGCACGACGGTCAGCGCACTTCAGCGTTGAACTTGATGATCTTTTCCGGCAGTTCCGTCAGCGAATCGATGCGCATCGTCGTGATCGCATCCGCGTCCGGATCGCGCTGCTGGATCGTGCCCCAGGGGCCGCGCCGGATGAGAGCAGTCAGGAGGCCCGCCTGTACAGCAGGCCGGATGTCGTTGTCGAGCCGGTCACCGACGTACAGAATCTCGCCAGGCTCAGCAGGCGTCGCCTCGATGACACGCTCGAAGAACCTCACGTCCGGCTTTGACGCCCCCCAATCGTCGCTGGTGGCGATCATGTCGGAAGGAAGGTCCAGCCCTCGCAGCAGACCGCCGGCCCGCACGGTCTGGTTCCCGGCGATGCCAACCCACAGCCCTGCTTCACGCAGGGCAGCAAGGGTGGGCCGAACGTCCGAGTAGAGGTCATCCTCGCCGAACCACTCCGGCTTGCCAGCAGCCGCGCGCTTCTCTCGCTCCTCAGTCAGGTCGAACCCGGGCCGGAACTCCTGGAACGTCTCACGGTAGTCGCGCCCCTGCGCGATGACCGCCCCGAACATCGCCGCGAAGGTGTGCCGTGACACCCCCAGCCAGTCCGCCCACGTCCCGTACTCCCGGGTCTCGTCAACAAGACACTCGCCCACGTCGAATACCACCGCACGAATCATGCTCCGCAGGTTAGCCAATGCGCGACGGGCAGCTCGGGGCAAGGGGCGGGTCGAGCGCCCCTTCCCGCTGCGCTCTGTGTCGCACGTTGCTCCTTCATGCTGCCGACCGTACGGTCATTGAGACTTCGCCATCTTCGAACGTGCTGGTCGGAGGGGGGTGAGCGCCCCCACTGCCTCACACGAATCGCGGGGGTTCGAGTTCACGATGGGGACGCGGGGGTGCTCGGAGTGGCCGTCGCTGTGGGGGTCTCGGCGCCGACCACTCACCTGTAGGCCCACTGAGCGTGGGCGTTCCTCAGGGCAGATTTCACGGAGTGCCACCAGCGCGCGTGCCACCACCAACGGCGTGTCCTCGTAGGATCGCCCGGCCGCAGCCTCGCCGTTGGTGCGGTAACCACTCCCGGTGTCGTCGCCCTTGAACCTGGGGTCTCGCGCGACAGCCAGCAGTTCGGACCAGACGACCTTGCCGGCGTGCCCGGGAGGGTAGTAGCCCCACCGCTCGCTCAGCGCCTCGACCGGGAAGACCCCGCGGCCGCTCTCCGCGTCCTCCCCCACCACCCTGACCACGGGCGGGCGACCGTCGCTGTCGTGAACGAGGATGTACAAGCGTCCGCGTTCGAGCCAGAGGGTCAGGGTGACCTTTCGCACCGGTGACAGCGGCGAGTACGGCGAGACCTCCTCGTCGGTGTGCGTGTGCCGTATGGCGTTGGTCATCAGCTCGGACACGATGAGTCGGGCTGTCTGGATGGTGTCGGGCGGGACTCGCCAACGGCAGAGCACGTCAACGGCGTGCCGCCGGGCCCATGCGACGGCGTTCAGAGTGTCGGCCAGCGCCAACTGGCTGAAACCGGAGCGTGTTTGTGACACAGGGGGTCCTCCCAGGTCGGGAGCTGCTTGGGGTGAAGGCTCGCCGCGCGGGTCGCGCCCACCCCGTTCGAGGGATGCAGACCTTGAACTGTCCTGCCGGGAAGCCAATGTTGTGTGACTAGGCTGGCGCTGATGGTGACTGCTCCGGTACGTCCTGACACTGCCCCGGCACTGGACTTTCACCGAACTTAGGTGCCCCACCAGCCGGAACCGGGCGCCGCTCTCCAGGGCCGATGCCATGCTTGGCGCCATGGCGGAACTGAACGGTAGCCCGATCAGCCTGGACCATCTCCAGGCCCTTGCCCTGACGAACTACGGGCACTTCACCTCGATCCGTGTGGAAGACGGTCACGTACGCGGCCTCTCCCTCCACATGGCGCGTCTGGCCCGTGACTGTCGCGCCGTCTTCGACGTGGACCTCGACCTCGACCGTGTCCGGGAATTTGTCCGACGTGCCGCGCCGCCCTCGGGGGCCTGTGTGGTCAGGGTGACGGTCTTCGATCCTGCTCTCGACCTCGGTCACGTCGGGAGCGACGCCCACCCCCAGCTCCTGGTGACGACTCGTCCGGCCGGGGCGCTGCCGCTTCCCGCGATACGTGTCCAGTCCGTGGTGTACACCCGCGACATGCCGGCTGTGAAGAGCGTCGGTTTGTTCGGCTCGCTCCGCCACCGCCGCAACGCCCAACGGGCGGGCTTCGACGACGCGCTCTTCACGGACGCCGAGTCCGTGATCTCCGAAGGCGGCACCTGGAACGTCGGCTTCGTCAAGGGAGATCAGGTCATCTGGCCGGGCGCCGAGTGCCTGGTCGGCACCACGATGGAGCTGCTGCGTCAGGTTCACCCGTCGTCGACCGCGACCGTTCGGCTGGGCGACCTCGCCGACTTCGACGCCGTCTTCGCCACCAACATCGGCATCGGCGTCCGGGCAATCGGCGCGGTCGACGGCGCCACCTTCCCGGAAACACATCCCGTGATCGAACAACTCCGTAAGGAATACACGGAAATCCCAGTCGATCTACTCTAGTTCCCCCCCAGCGACGGGGAGCGCTGGGCGCAAATGGTTGTGGGGTGGAGGGCCGCGTTGGCGACAGTAGAGGTATGGGCCAGCGTCGAGGTCAAGGCGCTTCTGTCCCGGCGGGTCGGTAGCCACGTGTGCTTGGACCTTTGGGTGATCCGGATCGACCAGGAGAAGTGCTAGGGCCTCGGGGCGGTCCGCCATCAACGCGGAGTGCAGGCGCTCGCCATCCTCAGCGCGGGGCCGCTGGGAGGTGGGTGGCCGAAAGCGTGGCCTGATCACGCGCACGGAAGCCGAAGCTGATGAGGGTGACGCTCTCTCCGGCGCTGAGGGGCGTCCTTCCGTGCGGGGTGATCGCTCCATCGAACACAACGCAGTCCCCCGGTGTGAGATCGCATTCAAGGTAGCCGTCGGCGCCGATGAAGACGGTGGTGCTCACGATGGGAGCTGCGGGGAGGCGCTCGTGCTTGAGGCACAGAATCAGGTTGGCCTCGCCGAAGCCGAACTCGGCAACGTGGAAGTCGAGGAACTGCCCTTCCTCCAGGTAGGCGATGTAGACGCCGGTGTGCGGCTGCTCGACCTCCAGACCGGTGGACCGCGCTACGGTTGAGGCGAGATCGACTTGTCCGGCGAAGCGGTTCGCGGCGTCACCGACGGCCGCGTTCCACTTGCCGTTGTGGAGGTATCCGTCAGCGGCCAGGACCTTCTCCGCCTCCTGCGCCATTGTGGTGATCAACTCCACGGGGAACGGCTGATCACGCAGGTGGCGGGGCCGTACGCGCTCGTGTGCGGTGAGAGAGTGCACGGCGTCCCGCACAGCGGGGAACTCCTCAGCCCACCGGGCCGGGGTTCGGGCCGTGGTGCGGGATCGGAGTCATGAGGTCCATCGCTTGCTCCACTGTGTCGCTTCTGCGTCACCAGCCGCCGGAGCGGCCGTGCCGGTGGCTGCCTGTCCGATCAGTAGCTCGACGCGGTCGAGTGCGGCCTGGGTGGATTCGATCAGCCCGGTGTCACCCTTGGCGATCCGCAGCCGCCACGCTTCCCGCAGGTGGGCGCGCGCAGGTACAAGGTCGCCTTGTTCCATGAGGTGTTTGCCGAAGTGCTGGAGGGCGAAGTCGACGAGTTCCGGGTGCCGGCTCCGGGCAGTGTTCAGGGCCTTGCGGTAGAGCACGTCAGCGGTCTCTGCTTCACCGGCGTAGCGGTAGGCGTCGCCGAGGTTGAGTTCGGTGGCGATGACGGCCCGGATGTTGCCACTGGCTGTGGCCAGGTCGAGCGCCTGGCACAGGAACGCGCGTGCGTCGTGGTAGTCGCCCAGGCTCACCAGACCGATGCCGACCCACAGGGCCAGGACCCGCGTCCGGGCGTCGTCCGTGCCGGGGGGGGGGAAGCGTCCGCAGGGCCTCGCGGATTTCTCGGCCCCTGACAGGCCCGGCCGGCGAGGGCCCGGTTTCGTCTCCGAGGCGCGTGGAAACTGGGATGCCCCGGCCGTGCGCCGCTGCGAGACTGGCAGCCGTGACACGACCTGAACTCTCCGAACTCGACCACCTGCGAGAGATAGAACGGCTCGCCAGCGTGGTCGCGGGCGCCGCCTCGGCCGAGGGCTGGCTCTCGTATCAGCCCGAAGCAGAGGACGCGACGCGCTTGCAGCGGGCGGTGAACGCGCTGGCCCGGGAGCTTCGCCACTACCATTTCCCCGGGGACGGCTGCCTCGACGATGAGGCGGAACGCCCCGAGCTGAAACTCGCGGGCGTGGTGATTCTGCGGCCCGGGGCGATGCCGGATGGCATGGGGGAGACCTATGAGCAGGCGTGCGCCCGCCTCGGAGTCGAGGCCCGGCCCGAGGGGTGGGCCCTTTGGAACACGTGGGGCGACGGGAAGCTCCAGGTGACGATGGTCGTCTCCGCGGTCGACACTACCGAGGGCCTGCTCGCGAACTGGTCGCGGGGCAAGGCCATCTATCCGGTGACGCCGGTGCCTTCCCAGATCGCTCTCATCCACCACGGCTGGGCTGCCCACATGATCTTCTCCCCGTTCGGGGTGAAGAAGCTCGGGCTCGGCGGGCAGCCGTGACATCGCGTCACCTCGACCGCCGGTCCTCCGCTCCCGGCTCGGCTGGTGCTCGGCTTCGGTGGCGGCCAGGCGGTAGGACTCGATGCCGGTCTCGATCAGGGTGAACCGGAAGGTCAGCCGGTCCGCGATGGCCGCGCAGAGCCGGGGGTCGGTGAACGTGGGGCTTTATCCCTGTTTGTGGACACTTCTGAGAAGCGGATCTTCGGGTCCGTGAACAGGATGTCCTCATGGGTGCTGCGAGGTACTCGGGGGAGTTCAAGCGGGACGCGGTCGCGCTGCGTCCCGAGACAGCACACCTTAGGTTCCAGCCCTGCCGTTTCGGGCCTGGATCGGCGGGCTGTGCTGACCTGTTCTGCGGCCGCCCCTCGCTCGGGTGAGCGAGGGGCGGCTGGTGGTTGTGGGGTCAGGCGATGTGGTTGGCGTGGTGGTCGAACTCGCCGGCCTTGGCGCCTTGGAGGAACTTGGCGAACTTGACGGGGGTGGTGCGGACGATGATGTCGCCGGTGTCGGACTCGCGGAGCTCGACCAGCCCGTCGACGGTACGCACCTCGACGCACTCGTTGTTTGAGGCGCTGAAGCTCGACTTCTGCCACTCTGAGTTAGGCATTCGCGGCTTCCACTTCTTTCATGATTGATCGGATGAACTCGCGCGAGCTTTCTTCGGAGAGCGCGGTGGAGTCCAGGCGCGAGAAGGTGGCCTGATGCTTGGCCAGGTCAGCTGGCGAGTCAAAGAAGAGTGCGCCCTGGGATAAGTCTATTGCGATGGTATCTAGTTCGGGGACTGAGCCCTCGGCGATGATTCTGGAAACGGTCGTCCGCCAGGGTGGGTCCTGCTTCTCCCTTTCGGTCCGGCCGAAGGAGTCGCGCTGCGGTTGGCGGCTCTTCATGAAGGAGATCGGGAATCCTGCCGACCGGGGTTCAGGCCTCGTCGTTTCGGGCCCGGATCGGCTGGCTGTGCTGACCCGTTCTGCGGCCGCCCCTCGCTCGGGTGAGCGAGGGGCGGCTGGTGGTTGTGGGGTCAGGCGATGTGGTTGGCGTGGTGGTCGAACTCGCCGGCCTTGGCGCCTTGGAGGAACTTGGCGAACTTGGTGGGGGTGGTGCGGACGATGATGTCGCCGGTGTCGGACTCGCGGAGTTCGACCAGGCCGTTGGCGGTACGCACCTCGACGCATTCGTTGGTCGCAGCGGAGTAACTGGACTTCTGCCAGCCGAAATCAGTCATCCTTGTTTTCCTTTTCTTTCTTGATCTGCCGGATGAAGTCTCGTGATTCATCATCCGAGAGCGCAGTTGAATCAATTCGCTTGAAAATCACCCGGTAACTTTCGAGGTGAGCGAGGGAGTCGAAGAACTGGCCGCCGTGAGGGACATCCATCTGTACGGTATCCAGCTCGGGGGCGGGCCCCTCCGCGAAGGTCAGGTTCTCGCTGGAGCCTGGGAAGGTTTCGGTCTCGAACGGTACTACTCGCACTGAGATTCCTGGGACTTCGGAGGCTTCGCTGAGGCTATCGAGTTGTTCAGCGAGTACCTTGGGGCCGCCGAACTGCATGCGGAGCGCAGCCTCGTGGATGAACGCACGGTAGGGCACCCTGCCGGAGCGGACAACCTGTTGTCGCCGCATCCGAAAGGTGGTTCTCACCTCGACATCGTGGGCGGGGAGAGGTGGGTAGATTCGAGCGAAAACCGCCGTGGCGTAGGCCCTGGTTTGCAGTAGTCCCGGAATGTATGTGCTCGTGCAAGTGGCAAGCTTCCGTGCATTGCCTTCCATCTCCGCCACCTCAAGAAAGTCTGTTCCCAGGGTTCCGCGATACTCCTCCCACCAGCCCTTGTTCCGTTCGGCGATCATGTCTGCGAGTGCGTCGATGAGGGGCTGGTTGGCACAGCTGCAGGCTGCGGCGACCGTGCGCAGCCGATCGGAGCTTACGCCGATCCGGCCGGTCTCCATCTGGGTTACCTGCGCGGGGTCCATGCCGAGTGCTCGGGCGAGTTGGCTGCCGCCGAGGCCTGCCTGCTCGCGCATCTTTCGCATCTCTGCACCCAGTCGACGCTGACGAAGAGTCGGGTTGCGTCGGAGGGGCATAGCGGTCCTTTCGGCGTGACGTGAGACCAGTCTGCCGTGCTTGTCGGGGGTGGGTCCACTTGCGAGTGAACCTCTGAGATTTGCCTCAATTTGGAGTCAGGGGTGCGCTATGGTCTATCTCACGGTCGGTCCGACGGATCGTCAGTAATGCCTTTTATCAGGGCAGTAGGCGCCTGCTGCCCCCGCACCGCAGAGCAGCCATGCGTGGCGTCACCAGTCCCGTTCTGGCCTGGCTCACGGCGATGTTTCCGCCGGTGAACGACGAACCCCACACCCGCACCCTCACGGAGGTTCCCCTCATGTGTGCCTTCAGCCTGCCCGAAATCCCCGACTGGTCCGCCGCCCGTGCGGAGCTGAGTGACGCGATGTCCCTCGCCGGATGGCCGGACGACGCCATCCACGACGCCGAACTCGCCCTCCACGAGCTGTACTTCAACGCGTGGAAGCACGGCGGGAGCCCCGCGCCGACCGTCGTCATCCTCCTCCTCGAAGGCCGCAGCCTGCGCGTCTGCGTCAGCGACGACAACCCCGTGCTGCCCGAGCCGCGCGAGTGCGCCGACCCCTACGCGCAGTCCGGCCGGGGCCTGCACCTGGTCCGCGAGCTCACCCACCGCTTCGGCACCACGCCCCGCAAGAACGGTAAAATCGTATGGTTCGAGCTGGACGCCGCCGCGTGAACGCCCGCCACCAGCCCCTCGCCCCGGACGACCCCCGGATGCGCGACTACACCGACGCCCAGGTCACCGCCCTCCTCGGCGAACTCCGCGAGCGAGGCCGCCTCCACGGCATCCTCTGGGGCTCCGCCACCACCCACAACGGCACCGTCGACGGCCGCGTCCTGATCGACTTCGGCAACGCGCCCGTCAGCACGCTCCTCAACCTCCTCCACCTGCTCCGCGAAGCCGGGCGGGGCGGTGACCCGTGGGAGTCGTGATCCCCCTCGCCACCAGCTCCACCCAGGCCGTGCACGTCGAGCGCACCACCGTCCCCTACCTCACCGTCGAACACGTCCCCGACGCCACCGTCCAGCTCCGCCTCGCCGTCGACCTCGACGTGGCCGCCGGCCCCGGCGAACAGCTCGCCTTCCCCCTCACCCGCGACCAGGCCGAGGAACTCCTCCACGGCCTCGCCGCCCACCTCGGCACCCGCGTGACCGGGATCCGCCGATGACACCCGGCACCGTCAACTTCCTGATCGGCGCGGCGTTCGTGGCCCTCCTCGCCCTCGCGATCGCCACCGTCGCCCTCGGCGTCCTCGCGACCCTGAGGATGCCGCACCCCAGCGAACGGGCAGCCACCCCGCCACCGCCCCCGATCACCCGCCACGGCCGCTGGGAACTGCGCCAACTCCCCGACGGCACCACCGAATACGCCTGGATCGCCCGCCAGGCCGGCCACTACGGCCCCGAAACCCACAACCCCACCCCCCAGGGGCGTCACCGCATACCCGCCTGACGGCCGAATCCCGCGGTCCCCTCGTCGATCCGGCGAGGGGACCGGGGCGAGCCGCACTACGCTGAGCCGGTGAGCGACATTCCGACCCCCAAGGCCAAGGGCCCGTCCTGGCCCGGAGGGCGCCGCGGCTCCCGGGGGCCGACCCGTCGGGAGGGTCACTCGCCGTTCTCGCCCGCCGAGCGTCTCGTCGCGCGGTTCCGCTCGCTGCCGTCGGGGAGCGACGACAAGGTCCGGATCGTCGCCGCGCTCGAAGACGCGGTGGCCGACCCCGCCGTCGCGGCCTTCCTCGCCTCCGTCGTCGCGGACCCGGCCGAGGACGAACTCGCCCGCGTCGAGTGCGCGACCGTCCTCCGCCTCTCGCCGCCGGCCGACCCCGCCGCGAAACGGGAGGTGGCCGACGCCCTGCTCGCCGCCTTCGCCGATCGCGACGAGGACCTGGTGCGGCAGCACGTGGCCATGGCGTTCGGCCCCTACGCCGACGACCCGGCCGTCCACCGGGCGCTGGCCGCCGCCCTCGGTGAGCACGAGGGCGACCCGCTCGTCCCCGACAACGCCCTGTTCGCCGTCCGGCAGGCCGGCCCGTCCGCCCAACGGGCCGACCTGGTCCGCACCTTGCTGCACCACCCCGAGCTGGGCGGCGAGGCGGGCCGCATCCTCGACGACTGGGGCGTTCCCCGCACCTGAGCACCTGAGGGTGCGACCCTGCGCGAGGTGCCCGGCGTGGCCGGCGGCCTGTGGGTCATGGGCGAGGTCAAGGGCCCCGGCCGTGAACTGCGGTTCGACACGGCGGAGTTGGGCGCGTCGGGCATCGACCCGGCCCGCTTCGCCACTACCGTCTGACGCACACCGGAAAGGCGGGACCCGTTCCCAGCGCAACTGGGAGCGGGGCCCGCCCCCGACCAGGGTGGAGCGCTCATGGATCACTGGAACAGGCCCGGCCTGCACTGGCACTGCTACGCCTGGTCGGGCAACAAGCGTCCCGACGATGTCGAGCGACGGCCTCCCGAGACGCAGAACGGCGCACGGCCCGCGTGGTCGAGCCCGGTTCCACCGCTGGAGGTCATGCACTGGCTCGCCAAGCCGGCGGCGCAGATCAAGCTCACCACGAACGACCCGGCCGGGACACTGGAGTGGCTGGGCAAGCAACTCGCCGACTCCCCGGCGCTGGAGACCGACCTCGATCCGGCGATCCGGCTGGAGCACGCCCGGACTTTCCTCGGCACCTTCCCGCACGACGTGATGTGGACGTACTGGACTCCCGGCCGGCAGCTCCGATCGGTCTCGGCCGTGTCGTGCCCCCGAACCTTCAACCCGACCGGCGAGACACCCCCGCAGTGTCCGTTGCAACGCCGCTGACCGCAGACTGTCCGGCGGATCATGTGACCGCCTCGCCCCGGGATCTTCGTTCTGGTCGCGGGGCGAGGCGATCTGACGAACGACGAGTGGACGCGGCTCCTGCCGCATCTTCCGAAGTCCGGTAATCGGTACGGGTGTTGGCGCGATCACCTGGCGGTGATCACGTCACCGCCCGTGCCGGCCGTTGCTCGCCGGCAGGAACGGCCGCACACGAGGGCACTCGCCGGAAGGTGCCGGGATCGGGCGCCGGCGTCCCGCAGGGTGGCTAGATGAAGTTCTTGTCGATCAAGAGCCGCAGGACCTCGGTGTCGTAGTCGGGGAAGTCCATCGGGACGATGCCGAAGTGGATTCGCTCGGTCTTCCGCTGGTCCAGGTAGTAGCGGACCACCGGGAAGATGTTGCCCGCGTTGGTGCTGGGCCAGACGCCGTTGGCGTAGCTGGTGTGGTTCACGTACATCTCGGCGGCGTTCTGGTGGAAGTAGGCCTCGTCGAACCACTCGATGATCTTGTTCTTCTTGTATTCGATGCCCTGGCCGTTCCCGTCCCAGATGTCCTGCGTCCGGAAGAAGCTGTTCGAGCCACTGGACCACTGGAGTACGGTCCACGGGTTGTCGAAGTCGGCGACCAGCACGATCTTGCCGCGAGCCTGCCCCAGGGTGGGCCAGTAGGGGTTGGTCCAGAACCGCGGACGGAAGTTCATCGACGGGTCGTCCAGGTAGAAGTTGAACCGGCGTCGGAACTCCGCCGCGCCGAGCGCCTGGCCGCCCGAGTTCTCGTTCTTGACCCGCATGATGACGACCTCCTTCGGATTGTTCCGAAGGTGGTTGTCGCAGGCGTTGAGCACGTCCTGGTAGCGGATGTCCTGGTAGAAACTGGCGTGGTAGACACCCATTTCGTTCGCGGTGCCCTGCAGGCCGTTCAGGCGGATGTCGACAAAGCGGATGCCCTTCTCGAACTGGTCCCAGATGCTCCAGTTCTGGCATTTGGCCCACATGGTGCCGTTGTTGGCGTTGTTGGCACAGGTGTCGTGGGTGCCGGGGATCGTCATCCTGGTCAGCGGGAGGCTGTCGGGCAGGTTGCTCATCCAGTTCCGGCTGGACCAGCTTGCGGCGCCGGCCACGCTCGGAAGACCGAACGCGGCGGCGGCTGCCACACCGCCTGCTCCGGCTCCCCACCTCAGGACGTCACGACGGGTAGGGCTCATAAGTACGCTCCAGGTTCGAAGGGGTGACGTTGGGGGAGGGCGCCCCGCGACACATCCTCTTCGCCTCCTGGAGCCCCGGATATCGTGGACAGCCACGAGTTTGACGCTGTGCCAGTCCTGATTGCCCTGGTCCGGGTGGGTGTGGCCGATGAGGGTTTGAGGCTCCTTCACGGCGCGAAGGGCTGATAGGCCAGAGCCCGATCAGCCACTTCCGCCACCGTCCGCTCAGGCCCGCACCCACTCTTCGAACGGGGCTGCAGTCCAGCGAGTCGCATGACCGGCCGGACAGCTCCTAGCCGAGGTAGGGGGTCGTCCCGTGCTCTAGGAAGTGCTGCAGCCGGAGGCGCTGAGTGTGGTGCATCGGCAGCCCTTCAATGTCGCTCGGATTCACGAACTGAAGGTCGGTGGACTCATCGGAGATCCGCAATTCCCCGCCCGTGATGCGCGCGGTGAAGCAGACGTCGAACTGCTGTCGAATCGTGCCACGTGATCAGCTCTCCTCAACCGGTAGGGCGGTGTTCCACACCGCGTCGAAGCTC
Organism: Kitasatospora sp. NPDC087315; assembly: GCF_044744345.1. NCBI lineage: Bacteria > Bacillati > Actinomycetota > Actinomycetes > Kitasatosporales > Streptomycetaceae > Kitasatospora > Kitasatospora sp. NPDC087315. The sequence continues at coordinate 164,235 of NZ_JBIUYD010000007.1, forward strand.
GCAGCACAGGTGTCGAACAGCGCCCCGGCCCTGGTCCGGCGTAGGTGCCATACCGGGGCTCCGAAGGCGTTGGCCCCCCACACATGCGCGTTCACCAGTACCTGGTCGTCTGCCCGGTAGAGGCTGCGCCCGCGGCTGACCGGCGCCGGGCGCTGGGGCTTTTTCGGATCGGCCCTCGATTCGTCCGTCATGGAGGTCAGGAACTGACCTAGATCCCTTCTAGCGTTCTTCTTGACGACGAACAGGAACAACGGAAGGCAGCCATCATGACCGTCAACGAACTGGCCACTCCCGAGCAGGCCGACGCCCCGGTCGTGACCGGCGAGCGTGCCGATCTGCTGTCGGCGCTGGCCAAGCAGCGGCACTTCCTGCGCTTCACCACCCGCGACCTCACCGACGAGCAGGCCGGGCTGCGGACCACCGCCGGCGAACTGTGCCTGGGCGGCCTCATCAAGCATGTCGCCGACGTCGAGCGGAACTGGGCGGGCTTTATTCTGGAGGGCCCCTCGGCGATGCCGGACTTCACCGCCATGACCGAGGCCGACTGGGCCCGGCGGGCGGACGAGTTCCGGCTTCTTCCCGAGGAGACGCTGGCCGGTGTGCTGGCCGACTACGCCGAGGTGGCCCGCCGTACCGACGAACTGGTCGCCGCGCTGCCCGACCTGGACGCCGGCCACCCGCTGCCCAAGGCCCCGTGGTTCGAGCCCGGCGCGCGGTGGTCGGCCCGCAGGGTGCTGCTGCACGTCATCGCCGAGACCGCCCAGCACTCCGGCCACGCCGACATCGTCCGGGAGTCCCTGGACGGCGCCAAGAGCATGGGCTGACCGGCGCCGTCGTCCGGGTCCTGCCGCCGCACCGGTGACAGGGCCCGGGCAACGACCGAACGGCGAACGGGACGCTACCGGCCGGGATCCGGGCGGGTCGAGGGAACTGTGCGGATATCCGGGTGCGGACGGTTTCTACCCGTCCTGGCCCTGGTCGGTCGGCTGGACGCCCTGGTCGTGCCGGTGGACCCGGTGCTCCAGGCCGCTGCGGATCGTCCTGCTCAGCGTCCCCGCGGCGGCCGCGAGGAAGACGAAGTTGTACGCGATCTGCAGGACCACCACCAGCCGGGGCGACTGCCCGACCGCGGTGATGTCGCCGTACCCGACCGTGGCCATGGTGACCACCGTGAAGTACAGCGCGTCCAGCCGGGTGTACAGGCCCGCGAACTCGCCAGGGTGGCCGGCCAGCACGTAGTACGCACCGGCGAAGCAGGTGAGCGACAGGCAGATCAGGAAGACCAGCCACACCCCGGGCCGCTTGCCGGTGCCGCGCAGGACGTCCGTGATCCGGGCCAGCAGCAGCCCGCTCAGGCCGGTGAGGATGACCGCGAAGGCCAGCCAGCTGACCACCGGCCGGTGGTCTCCGAAGAAGCGCAGCGGAAGATTGAAGTACGCGACCATCTGCACCGCGAACGATCCGAACAGCCAGAACCAGGCCCGCACGTCGATGCGGTCGCGCGGCTCTGGTGACGGGTTCTCGGACATCCTGCTCAGCCTGCGCCGCGCAGCTGTCGGCCCGCCCGCCGGACTGCTCCGTCCGGGCGTGCCGTAACGTCCAGCGGCACAGCGCAGAAGGCGGGAAACGGGAGCAGGGGAGACGATGCCGGACCAGCGGCCGGAGATGGTGCACCTGCCCGGCGGGGCCTTCACCATGGGCTCGGACCACCACTACCCCGACGAGGCGCCCGCCCACCGGGCGGTGGTCCGCGGCTTCCGGATCGACCGGTACGCCGTCACCAACGACGACTTCGCCGCCTTCGTCGCCGCCACCGGCCATGTCACGGCCGCCGAGATCGCGCCGACCGCCGCGGAGTACCCGGACGCGCTGCCCGACCTCCTGGTGGCCGGCTCCTCGGTGTTCCGCAGCCCGGACCGCCCGGTGGACCTGGGCAACGCGTACAACTGGTGGTTCTTCGTCCCCGGTGCGGACTGGCGCCACCCGTACGGGCCGGACAGCTCGATCGACGGGCTCGGCGACCACCCGGCCGTCCACATCGGTCTCGCCGACGCACGGGCGTACGCGGCCTGGGCGGGCAAGGAGCTGCCGACCGAGGCCGAGTGGGAGTACGCGGCGCGCGGCGGCTCGGAGGGTACCGAGTTCGCCTGGGGCCGGGAGCGGGGCGACGAACTCGTTCCGGGCGGGCGGCTGATGGCCAACACCTGGCACGGCGACTTCCCGCTCACCAACCGCTCACCGGACGGCTACCGGGCCACCGCACCCGTCGGCAGCTACCCGGCCAACGGCTTCGGGCTGTACGACATGATCGGCAACGTCTGGGAGTGGACCGCCGACCACTACACCGGGCGCCACCGCGGCACCACACCGAGCTGCTGCGGCGGAAACGGCCGCGCGGGGGACGCCCGCGCCGCGAGCGTCGACCCCGCCGCGGCGGCGCCCGGCATCCCGCGCCGGGTGATCAAGGGCGGCTCGTTCCTCTGCGCGCCCACCTACTGCCGCCGCTACCGCCCGCCGGCCCGGATGCCGCAGTCCGAGGACACCACCACCTGCCACCTGGGCTTCCGCTGCGTCATCAGGGACTGAGGGCGCCCCGCGCGCCTCACCCCGTACCGCTCCCCACGCCGGCACCGCTCGTGGCTGATCGTCCCTCAGGAAGGGACCCCGCCTCCTCCTTCAGGCCGGTCGGGGTACGTGCTCGCCGCCGCCCCCGTCCGGCTCGTCCAGGAATTCCAGCACCGCCAGCGCCGCCAGCAGCACCAGCGCCAGGCAGAGCGTCACCAGTACGGTCGGATAGCTCCAGAGCAGGAATGCCAGCCCCGCGCCCGCGGCGGCCACCCAGCCGAGCCACCCCTTCCAGCGGTGCACGAACCGGCCGACCGGCCCGAGCCGCACCCCGCCCCGCTCGGCGGTGTGCCGCACCCCGCCGATCCCGGACCGCCACAGGCCCCGGACCGTTCCGGCGTGCGCGCCGGCGCCGCTGATCCAGGCGCCGAGGGCGATCAGCAGACCCAGCGTGATCACCACCCGGACGGCCGAGCGCAGATAGCGAATCAGGGTGTCGTACACCGCCTGGGCCGCCGCCTGGTCCACCCCGGCCGGGAGCCGGTCCAGATAGAGGACCCGGAAGACGCTCAGTCCGAGGCCCAGCAGCAGCGCCCCGCCGGCCATGCCCAGGGCGACGGTGACGACCGCCCGCCGCCGCCGTTCGGCGAGCAGCACCCCGCCGACCGCACAGGCCACGGTCAGCACGGGCAGCCAGAAGCCGGCCAGGTCCAGCAGCCGGAAGCCGGTGCGGACCTTGGGGATGGCGTCGGACTGGAAGAGCGTGAACTGGGTGTGGATCTCGGGGATCTTCGAGGCGATCGACAGCCCGTTGTCCACCAGCCGGGTCTTGACCTGGGCGATCAGCGGGGCGAGGTCGAGCACCACGGTGTCGTTCTTGATCTGGACGGCGCCGCCGCCCTCCCCGGTCAGCATCTTGTCGACGGCGGCGTGCGCGGTCCGGTTGACCTCCGTCCAGATCCCGGCGAAGGCGTCGCTGTCCACCACCCGCTCGACCTGGGTGTGGACGAAGCCGGTGAGCCCGCTGGTGAGCGCCTGGCCGATGGTGCCGAGCAGGGCGCCCAGCTGGGGCCGGTCGGCGGGGGCGACGCTGTCCAGCAGCGAGTCGACCGGGATGTACTTCACGATCTCGTCGGTCACCCGGTTGGTGACGGCGGCCCGGACGGCCGGGTCCCGGGCGAGCGGAGCCATCGTGGCCACGTACCGGTCGGTGTCGGTGACCTGGGACTTCGTCCAGACCGCGACCTCGCTGACCGGGGTCAGCACGCAGGCCAGCAGGACCAGCAGGACGGCGAAGAAGGACCGGGTCCGGTGTCGGGGAGGCTGCCGGGCGTGCGCCTCGACGGCGCTGAGGCGGGCGCGCAGCTCGGCCAGTTCGTCGGCGGAGGCGGCAGGGCCGGTGGCGCCGGTGGGCCGGGCGGGTTCGCCGGGCTCGGTGGGCTCGCTGGCTGACATGCCTCAACTCCGTTCCTCCGGTCGGTGCATACCAGGAGATAACGGATCAAAGAGGACGGCCAGTCGGGAAGCGCCCGGGAGCGGCGGCCGCGCAGGCACGACGAAGGCCCCCGGTTCCGTCGAGGACGGGAGCCGGGGGCCTTCGGAGGACCGGGTGCTCAGGCGCTGGTCGCGGACCGGGTGGTCTCGGTGGCCTTGGTCACGGTGGTCGGGTTGACGGCGGCCGGGCGGGGCTGCTCGGCGGCCGGCGGCTGGGGGGCGGCGGTGCTCTGCGCCGTACCCGGAGCGGCGGCAGCGGCGGCGGCGTCGGCCGGGGCGTCGTCCTCGCGCAGAGCCTTGGTCTCCGCCTTGAGGATGCGCATCGACTTGCCGAGGCCGCGGGCCATCTCCGGCAGCTTCTTCGATCCGAACAGCAGGACAACGACAGCCAGCACCACGAGGAGGTGCCAGGGCTCAAGACCGTTCCGCAGCATCCCTGGCCACCGGTCCCTTCTTGTCTAGAGTCTCAGCAGGGCAAACCGCCCGACCTCGCCAGTATGCCTGTCCGCGGCGACGAACGTATACACCGGCTGGGAAACGCTGGTCAAAAACCAGGTGTTGCTCAAGCGGATCCCGAGCAGTGGTCTGGACCACATGATCGCCCCCGGCCGGACGGCACCCGCGGCCACGTGCGCGTCCTGTCCCGAGTCGTCGGCGACCCGCCGGGCCCGTCCTAATAGACGAACGGGATCAGCCGCTTCGAGCCCCGCCGGTAGGCCGCGTACTCGTCGCCGAACGCGGTCAGCAGCAGCCGCTCCTCGGCGCCGATCCGCCAGGTGTACGCGACCAGCAGCAGCGCGGCGACGATCAGCGTCGCCGGCCAGCTGCCCAGGCCGAGTGCGTAGCCCGTCCAGACCAGCAGGCTGCCGCAGTAGCCGGGGTGCCGGATCAGCCGGTACGGGCCCTCCCGGACGACCCGCTGGGCGTCGACGGTCCGCAGGGTGCGGGTGTAGTAGCGGCCGAGGGTGTGCATCCCCCAGGCCCGCAGGGCGAGCCCGGCGGCGAGCAGGACCACCCCGAACCAGCGCGCCCACCCGGGGAGTTCGCCGATCGACGCCCGGCCGAAGAGCACCACGACGGCCACCGAGGCGGCGTAGCAGGAGAGCAGCAGCCGGGTGGAACCCCGGTCGCGGCCGTCCGCCCGCTAGGTGCCGGCGGCGGCATCCTCGCGGCGGCGCAGCAGCAGCTCGTAGCCCACCCAGCAGAGGATGCCGAGAAGGGCGAGCAGGCTCGGCAGGGACATGGGGGGCACTCCTGACGCTCGACGCCGGATCCGGGTACCCCACCAAGCTCCCGCACCCCCGCCCGGAACACACCCGCCCGGGGGTGGACACCGCCACCTCCACCCCCGGGTGGACCGCCCGCGGCTTCGCAGGGCGCCCGGATTCGTCCGTGCCCGCCAGTCGTTGACATGGCATCAGCCTCGTACTCCGTGCCATGCCGGACAGGAGAAGCCCGTGCCCCAGACCGCCGCCGAGACCGTTGCCGAGGATGCCTGGCTCAACAGGATCGCCGATGAGGCGGAGGCCGAGGGCTTCGAAGGCGCGCTCTGCCTCGACGGGATGGCCGCGCTCGTCCTCGGCCGGGAGCGGCGCGAGAGCCCCCGCCCGGGCCGAGGCCCGGGCGGGGGCTCCTGATGACGCGCGGGGGCGGGCCGGACCGGTCGGGGCAGGGCGGGGGTCAGGTGGTGGCCGGCTCGGTGGGGCGGGCGGCGGGGAGGTGGTTCATCAGGCGGTAGGCGAGGGCGGCGGCGCCGACGGCGAAGACCAGGCCGACGACGGCGGCGACGTGCAGGCCGTCGGTGAAGGCGGCGCGGGCGGTGCCGAGGAGGTCCGTGCCGAGTTGTCCGGGGAGGTGGGCGGCGACGGTGACGGCGCCGCCGAGGGTGTCCCGGGCGGCGCCGGCGGCTTCGCCGTCCAGGCCCGCGGGGAGGGCGCCGTCCAGGTGTGAGCGGTAGACGGCGGCGCCGGCCGCGCCGAGCAGGGCGATGCCGAGGGAACTGCCGAGTTCGACGGCGGTCTCGGAGGTGGCGGAGGCGGCGCCGGCCCGCTCGACCGGGGCGGCGGAGACCACCATCTCGGCGGTCAGGGTCATGGTGCCGACGGTGCCGGCCGCCAGGATGCCCGCCGCGGTGAGGACGAGCGCGAGCGGGGAGTCCGCGCCGACCCGGGTCATCAGGGCGAAGCCGGCCGCGCCGATCAGGAAACCGCCCGCCATCAGGACCGCCGGGCGGACCTTCCCGGCGAGGGCGGCGCCCGCGCCGACCGCCGCGCCGACGCCCACACTGGGCACGAGCGACCAGAGCGACGCCGTCAACGGGCTCATGCCCTTGACCAGTTGCAGGTACTGGGAGGTGAAGAGGGTGAAGCCCATCATCGCGAACATCGCCACCGTGTTGACGCTGATCGCGCCGCTGAAGGCGCGGATCCGGAACAGGCCCAGGTCGAGCAGCGGGTTGGCGGCGGTGCGCTGGCGCCGGACGAACGCGGCGCCGATCAGCAGCCCGGCCGGGACGGCGAGTGCGGGGAGCGGGCTCCAGCCGTCCACCGCGAGGGTCTTGATGCCGTAGACGAGCGGCAGGATCGCGGCCAGCGAGAGCGCGGCGCCGGGCAGGTCGAAGCGGCCGGCCTGCGGGGAGCGGTACTCGGGCAGCAGCGCGGGGCCGGTGAGCAGGACCAGCGCCATCACCGGGACGGCGGGCAGGAAGGCCGAGCCCCACCAGAAGTGGTTCAGCAGCAGGCCGCCGACGACCGGGCCGAGGGTGGCCCCGGCGGTGAGGACGCCGCCCCAGGCGCCGAGCGCGAGCTGCCGCTGCCCGGGGTCGTGGAACATGGTGCGGATCAGCGCGAGGGTCGAGGGCATCACGGTGGCCCCGGCGACGCCGAGCAGCGCGCGGGCGGCGATCAGCTGTCCGGCGCCGTCCGCGCGGGCGGCGAGCAGCGAGGCGCCGATGAAGCCGGCGGCGCCGATCATCAGCAGCCGGCGGCGGCCGATCCGGTCGCCCAGCGAGCCCATCGTGATCAGCAGCCCGGCCAGCAGGAACGAGTACATGTCCATGATCCACAGCTGCTCGGTGCCGCTCGGCGCCAGCGTGGTGGAGATGTACGGGACGGCGAAGAAGAGCACGCCCATGTCCATGGTCAGGACGAGGGTCGGCAACAGGAGGACGGCCAGGCCGATCCATTCGCGACGGCCTGCGCGGCCGGTGGTTGCGGTCATGGGGAAGACAGTACGGACGTGTCAGACGAACGTCTAGTACAAACGTCTAAAACATTCGTCTTGCTCGGTTGTGCAAGACATCCGTCCAGTCCTTCCGTAGCATCGGGGCATGGGAAACCGCGAAGAACTGATGGCCGGGGCCAAGCGCTGCCTGTACGAGAAGGGCTACGGCCGCACCACCGCCCGCGACATCGCCTCCGCCTCCGGGGTCAGCCTGGCGGCCATCGGCTACCACTTCGGGTCGAAGGAGGCGCTGCTCAACGCGGCGCTGATCGAGGCCGTCGGGGAGTGGGGCGGCGGGCTCGCCAAGGTGGTGGCCGTCGCCGACCAGGTCTCGGGCGACGCCGAGGAGCGTTTCGTCGCGGTCTGGGAGGGCGTGAAGGAGGCCTTCGCCGAGCACCGGGGCCTGTGGGCCGCCCAGTTCGAGGCGATCGCGCAGACCGGGCACGCCCCGGAGCTGGAGAAGGCCCTCGCGGACAGCCAGAAGGAGGGGCGACTCGGGCTCGCGGCGCTGTTCCAGGGCCTGCCCGAGGTGCCCGACACCGAGGAGGAGCTCGCGCGCGGGATGTTCTACCAGGCGCTGCTGGCCGGGATGGCCGCCCAGTGGCTGGCCGCGCCCGAACAGGCGCCGACCGGGCGGGACTTCCTGCGCGGCCTGCGACTGGTCGGCGACGCGGTGCTGAAGCCGGCCGCGCGGTAGGCGCCGAAACCGGCTACACGGTGACGGCGGTCAGCAGCACCACCGAGTCGACGTGGGCCAGCAGCCCGTGCCGCTCCTGCGGGATCGGGTACAGCTGGCCCGCCGACAGCTCCTGCAGGCGGCCGGCGATGGTCAGCGACACCCGGCCGCGCAGCACCTGGAGGCTGGCCGCGGTCGGCGCGTTGTGTTCGTCCAGCGCGGTGCCGGCGGTCAGCGCGATCACGGTCTGCCGCAGGACGCCGTCGTGGAGCGCCAGATGGGCACTGCGCCCGTGCGGGCTCTCGGCGGCCTTGGCGGCGTGCTCCACGACGAGCTGTTCGAGATCGACCATCGCGTGTCCTCCTGCGCCGGCCCGGCGGGGCGTCCGGGGCGGGGGCCGCCCGTCGCGGCGGGCCCTCCGGCCCAGCGTCGCGGACACGGTGCGCTCGCGCACCCGGAGCCGCCCGGAGCCGCCCGGAGCCGCCCGGAGCCGCCCGGAGCCGCCCGGAGCCGCTCGGGGCCGCCCGGAGCCGCTCGGCGTGCGGAGGCCGCCGACGCCCTCCATGGTGGAGGCATGGCGAACGAGAGTTTCTTCAGCGGATTCCAGGTCAACCGCCCGCTGCTGGCCGGCGGTGCCATCCTCACAGGTGTCGGGGCGGTGCTGGGGCTGGCCGGTGCGGTGATGGTGTGCGCGGCGGTGGCCACGGCCGGCCGGAGCTGGCTGCAGCGGCTGGAGACCCCGCCCGTCGAGCTGGCGCAGCGTGCGCTGCACGGCGCGAAGGCGGCGTCCTCGGCGGGCTGGGAGGCCTGGCGGGCCGAGCACGGTTCACCCAACTGAGCCGTTCACCCGGGCTGAGTCGCTCACCCGACTGAGCAGCGCGCCCGGTTGAGCCGCGCGTCCGACCGGGCGGCCAGGCGGCCCCATGGCGGCCCGTGCGACGGCAGCGGCGGGCCGCCATGGGGGTGCGGCCCGCCGCCGGTCCGAACGTACCTACAGACCAAGCGACTTGGCGATGATGCTGCGCATGACCTCGCTCGTGCCGCCGTAGATCCGGAACACCCGGTTGTCGGTGTAGAGGCGGGCGATCGGGTACTCCAGGATGTAGCCGTAACCGCCGTGCAGCTGAAGGCACTTGTCGATCAGCGTCGAGGCCGACTCGGTGCAGAACAGCTTCGCCGCCGCCGCGTCCGCGACCGTCAGCTCGCCGTTCTGGTACAGCTCCAGCGCGCGGTCCACCATCGACTGCTGGGCCATCACCTGGGCCTCGCAGTCGGCCAGCGAGAACTTGGTGTTCTGGAACTCGGCCACCGCCTTGCCGAAGACCTTGCGGTCCTTGACGTACTGGACGGTGAACCGCACCGCCGCCGCCGAGGCCGCGTACGCGCCGACCGCGATCGCCAGCCGCTCCTGCACCAGGTTGTGGGTCAGGTACGAGAAGGCCCGGCCCTCCTCGCCGAGCAGGTTCTCCACCGGCACCTTGACGTCGCTGAACGCCAGCTCGGCGGTGTCCGACGTGCGCAGCCCGATCTTCTGCAGCTTGCGGCCGACGGTGTAGCCCTCGGACGTGGTGTCCACGCAGAGGATGGAGAGGCCGGCCCGGCGGTTCTCCGGGTCGTACGGGGCGGTGCGGCAGACCACCAGGACCAGGTCGGCCAGCACGCCGCCGGTGATGAAGGTCTTGGCGCCGTTGAGGACGTAGTGGGTGCCGTCCTCGGAGAGCCGGGCGGTGGTGGAGATGCCCGCGAGGTCGGAGCCGGCGCCCGGCTCGGTCATCGCGATCGCGGTCATGAGGTCGCCGGAGACGAAGCCGGGCAGCCAGCGCCGCTTCTGCTCCTCGTTGGCGTACTCCAGCAGGTACGGCAGCACGAGGCCGGTGTGCACGCCGGACGAGCCGAAGCTCACGCCCGCGCGGGCGACCTCCTCGGTGATCACCGCCTGGTACTTGAAACCGCTCTCGCCCGCGCCGCCGTACTCCTCCGGCACCTCGATGCCGAAGACGCCGAGGTCGCCGAGCTTGCGGTAGAAGTCGCGCGGCGGGTGGCCCTCGGCCTCCCAGCTCTCGTAGACGGGGACGACCTCGTTGGCGACGAAGTCCCGGATGGTCTCCCGGAAGGCCTCGTGGTCCTCGGTGAACACGGTGCGGCGCACGGTGGCGCTCCCTTCGGTGGTGCCCGGCTGACGCCTGGCGGGGCCAGGTGATCGCTCCACAAGTTAATCGCGGGTAGTTTCGGCTGTCCAGGGTCGGCGCGAGGCCGCCCGGGCCCTGCGCGAGGCCGCTGTCCGGGGCGGCCGGAGTGCGACGCGGTGGAGGCCCGGATCCGGGTGCACGCGCTGTTCGCGCTGGTCAACGACGGGGTGCGGAACCGTCCGTGCGGCGCCCGTCCGGACCTCGGCGACTGCCTGCCGCGGGTCGTCCGGGCCGTCCTCGGGCTGCCCGAAGGCGGCGGCCGTCGGAGGTGGCCGTCGGAGGCGGCCGACGGCGTGCGGCCCTGAGGCGCGTACCGGGGGCGGTACCTCGCCGTCAACGTCCGGTTGACCGAGTCCCGACCTCCCCTCAGAAACAAATGGTCGCCGGATAGTCGCACTGGCACACTGAGGACCCATGTCTGAAGGTCTCCCGCCCGACCGCGTGCCCGCCGAGGATCTGCGTACGACCGAGGTCGATCTCGGCGGACTGGTGAACGTCCTCGCCACCCACCTCTACTCCACCCCGCTGGTCGCCCTGCGCGAACTCGTCCAGAACGCCCACGACTCGCACACCCGCCGCCTCCTGGAGGACCCGGACGGCGGCCACCGGCCCCTGATCCGGGTGCGCGGCGACATCGACCGGCGCACCGTCGGCATCGAGGACACCGGCGCCGGCCTCACCGAACCGGAGATCCACGCCTACCTCGCCACCGTCGGCACCGGCTACACCCGGATGCTGCGCGAACTCACCGGCAACCAGGAGCTCATCGGCGCCTTCGGCCTCGGCTTCCTCTCCGCCTTCTCGGTGGCCGACGAGGTCGTCGTCACCACCACCTCGCACCGCGAGCCCGGCCTCGGCCACCGCTACCGCAGCCACGGCGGCGAACAGTACAGCGTCGAACGGGTCGCCGCCCGGCCGCTGCCCGGCACCGTCGTCGAGCTGTCGCTCAAGGCCGAGCACGCCCACCTCGCCGACGAGCACGCGCTGCGCGAGGTGCTCGGCCGGTACTGCGTCCTGCTGCCGATCCCGGTCTACGTGGGCGACGACGAACACCCCGTCAACGGCGTCCGGGTGCCCTGGCGCCAGCCTTCCGACGGCGACCAGTACGCCGCCCGGATGCGGTTCGCCGCCGCCTTCGGCCGCCGCTTCGAACCGCTGACGGCCTTCCCGGTGCAGCCGGCCCCGGACGCGGCCGAGGACGGCACCGACGCGGTCGGCCTGCTCTGGGTCCAGGACGGCGGCACCTACGGCAGCACCGACAACCGCGACCTCGCCGTCTACCTGCGCGGCATGCTGCTCGCCGAGGACGCCCGTGACCTGCTGCCCAGCTGGGCCGGGTTCATCGGCGGCGTGGTCGAGTCCGGCCGGCTCACCCCCACCGCCAGCCGCGAGGACCTCCAGCGCGACGGGCACTACCGCGCCCTCCAGCAGGCCCTCGCCGACGCCATCGTGGACGGCCTCTACGAGACCGCCCGGCTGCGGCCCGCCGTCTGGCGCCGCATCCTCAGCCGGCACGGCCAGGACCTGCTCGGGGCCGCACTCTGCGACGACCGGCTCTTCACCCTGCTCGCCGACGACGTCCCGGTGCCCACCTCGCAGGGCGACCTGACCGCGGGCGCGCTGCGGGCGGCCGGCGGGGGAGCGGTGCACGTCGCCCTCGGCAGCGGCGGCGGCTTCGAGGAGATGCTCTACCGGGCGATGCAGGTGCCGATCGCGCGCGGCGACCGCTACGCCGTACTGCCGTTCCTGCGCCGTTACGCCCAGCTGAGGGACTGCCGGATCGTCGAACTCGGCAGCGAGAGCGGCAACCGCGAGCTGTTCCGCGACCCGGAACGCCCGCTGCCCGCGGAGGAGGCCGCCTGGCTGTCCGGCGCCCTCGCGGACCCGGGCGAGCAGCTCGTCCCGGCCCGGTTCGACCCGCCCGGCCTGCCGCTGGTCCTCGTCCCGGACCGCGAGGCCGAGCTGAAGGCCAGGATCGAGGACGACCAGGCCGACGCCCGCATCCCGTCGGCCGCGCTGCGGCTGGCCCGGGCGTTCACCGCGCGCACCGACGGCGAGGTGAAGGCCCGGCTCTACCTCAACCTCGCCTGCCCCGCCGTCCAGGACCTGCTCACCGCCTACCGCGACGGGCACACCGGCAGCGCCACCGCGGCCGGGCTGCTCCGCTCGCTCAAGGTGATCATGGCCGCGGCCTCGGCCGGCTCGTCCGGCGGGGACCTCACCGCGGCCCTGTCCGGCATCGGCACCGCGGTCTCCGCGCTCACCGCCGCCCTGCCGGAGGGCCTGCCCGCCGTCCCGGACAGCCCGGACGGCCTGGCGGACGGGGCCTGACCGATGGCGCCGAACGGATTGTCAGTGGGGGGCGGCACACTGCCCACCAGCACAGCGCACCACCCGCAGGGGGAGACGGAAGCGGTATGAGCACCGACATCTGGGCCTGGGTCCACGACACCCACCAGCAGCTGGCCGAGGCCGGACACCGGCGGCTGGCCGACGCCATCTACGAGCTCCCCGGCCATGCCAACGAGGGGCGCAACGAGCAGCTCGACGCCGTCTACCCGGAGGCCGTCGCGGCCGCCCGGGCACTCGGCCTGCCCTGGGTCGAGGTCTACCTGCGGCACTGGCGGATGCAGAACCTGCTGAACAAGCGCCACCAGGGCGAGCAGGCCCTGCCCGAGGCGGTGGACCTGCTGGAGTTCGCGCACCGCGAGGAGACGGCCGGCTGCCCGCAGTCGGTCTGTGTGGTGCAGGACTTCGCGATCTGCCACGCCCGGGTCGACGGCCCCGGCTACGTGCCCGAGCGGCTCGCCGTGCTCGGCGAGACGCTGGAGCGGATCGAGCCCGCCCGGGCCTGCTTCGACTGCCTCTCCCGGGAGTACTCCGACGCCCTGGAGGACGACGGCCGCCCGGCCGAGGCGCTCAGCCACCTCGACAGCGCCGCCACCCGGATGCAGGCGGCCGGCCAGCGGCTCTCCCTGCACTTCCACCACGCCCGGGCCGGCACGCTGCACCTGCTCGGCCGGCACGAGGACGTGCTGGCCCTGCTGGACACCGCCGAGCAGGCCGAGCGTGCCCGCGGCCGCGGGATCGACGACAGCGACCGGCGCTGGGGCGCCCTGCTGCGGGCCCGCGCGCTGGCCTCCCTCGGCCGCACCGAGGAGGCGCTCGCCCTGCTGCCCTCCCTCGCGGACGCCGAGCGCCACGCCGACCTGCGGTCGGCCTGGACCAGGACCGTCGAGCTGCTGGTCGAGGCCGGCGCCTGGGAGAACGACGCCGAACTCGGCGCCGCCGTGGCCGGCTGGGTCGCCTACCTCGACGGCACCGGCTCGCACCGGCCCTGCGTGGACCTGCTGCTGGCCGCCGGGCGGCTGGCCGTGCGGCGCGGCGCCCGGACGGTCGCGCTCACCCTGGCCGCCACCGGCGAGCGCAAGCTCACCCGGCTGCGCCGCACGGAGGGCGTCGCCGAGGAGGTCGCCGCGCTGCGGGCCGCCGCCGAGGCGCTGCCGGTACCCGAGCTGCCCGTCCCGCCGGCCGAGCTCGCGGCACACCTCGCCGAGGCGGGCGTGCCCTACGAGACCGGCGCCGACCTGCTCTCCGTCGCCCTGGACCGGTACCGGGGTGAGCAGGCCGGCGCCACCACACTGGCGATCAACCTGGCCGCGGTGCTGGGCGGTCTCGGCCACGCCCGGGCCGCCGCCGACCTGCTCTGGGCGCGGCTCGACGCCGACCCGGAGAACGAGGAGCTGACCGGCATGCTCGGCGCCACCCTGGTCGAGGCCGGGGACGGCGAGGGCGTCCGCCGGCTGGCCGACCGGCTGGCGCTGACCAGCCCGGGCGACGGGCACTGGATCCGCGCCCGCTGGGCCGCCGCCGAGGGCCGCTGGGCCGAGGTGCTGGAGCAGTGCGAGGCGATCCTGGCCACGCACCCGGACCGGATCAACACCCGCCGGCTGGCCGCCGCCGCGGCGACCGAGCTCGGCGACCACGGGACGGCGCAGCGGCTGTACCAGGAGATCCTGGAGCACGCGCTGCCGGCAGAGGGCACCCCGCCGGAGGAGCGGCACCGTACCGTCCAGGAGCCCGACCTCTGGCACCTGATCACCGCGGCCACCGTCAACCGGGACTGGACGGCCGTCCGTTCCACCGGCGCCCTGATCGGCATCGAGTTCGACGAGCCCGAGGGCCCGGTGGACGAGGAGTGGCAGCTGGTCACCGTCCGGGCCCCGCGGACCGACGGCTCCACCGCCGACCTCCCGGCCGTCCGCACCGGCCCGGCCACCGCCCGCCTCCTGCCGGTGCTCGGCGACGACCTGACGTTCAACCACGGCGACGTGGTGGTCTTCGCCCCGGCCCTGCTGGAGCGGCCGCCCGCCGACGACGCCCCGGAGGAGGAGAAGGAGCGCTGGCGCCCGGTGTTCCAGCTGCTGACGCTGCTCGACCCGGCCGGCTACACCACCTACTGGATCGACGGCGGCTGGCCCGGCGACGAGGCCTGGGCCGAACTCCGCGAGGAGCTGCGGCAGGCCGGCTACGCGGTGTGGGCGTACAGCGGGGATCACTACAGCATCACCGACCCGGCGGACGACGACGGGTCGCTGCCCGGCATCTACGCCGCCGTCGCGGTGCCGCCCACCGCGCAGGCCGCCGAGGCCGACGCCCTGCTCCACCGGCTCACCGGCTCCTGGCCGCACCCGCTCTCCTGGCTCGACCTGGCCAGGGCGGCGGGCGCGGACACCGGCCGCCACGAGGAGATCGTCGAGCGCTACGGGCTCTGAGGCGCACCCGTACCCGGTACCGGCGGCCCGCCGGTACCGGGTACGGGAACCGCCCGCAGGCCCTCTTGAGTCAAGGATTCTTGGTCAGTGCTTTACTGTTTCATTGCCAAGACCCGACCTCAGGAGTGCCTGCCCTGTGACCAGCCTCGCCCTCGGCCCGTCCTGGCTCGATCCGACCAGCCTGATCTCCACCTTCGGGCTGCTCGGCATCCTGGCCATCGTCTTCGCCGAGTCCGGTCTGCTGATCGGCTTCTTCCTCCCCGGTGACTCCCTGCTCTTCACCACCGGTCTCCTGGTGGCCGGCGGCACCTACCTGCACCAGCCGCTCTGGCTGGTCTGCGCGCTGATCGTGGCCGCCGCCGTGGCCGGGGACCAGGTCGGCTACCTCTTCGGCCGCAAGGTCGGACCGAGCCTGTTCCGGCGCGCCGACTCCCGGCTGTTCAAGCAGGAGAACGTGGAGAAGGCGGCCGCCTTCTTCGACCGGCACGGGCCGAAGGCGATCGTGCT
Organism: Kitasatospora sp. NPDC087315; assembly: GCF_044744345.1. Classification (NCBI taxonomy): domain Bacteria; kingdom Bacillati; phylum Actinomycetota; class Actinomycetes; order Kitasatosporales; family Streptomycetaceae; genus Kitasatospora; species Kitasatospora sp. NPDC087315. The sequence continues at coordinate 179,663 of NZ_JBIUYD010000007.1, forward strand.
GGCCCGCTTCGTGCCGATCGTGCGGACCTTCACCCCGATCGTCGCCGGGGTGAGCAGGATGAACTACCGCACCTTCGTCGTCTTCAACCTCGTCGGCGGCGTGCTCTGGGGCGGCGGCGTCACCGTGCTCGGCTACTTCCTCGGCCGGATTCCCTTCGTCCGGGACAACATCGAGGCGATCCTGGTCGGCATCGTGCTGCTCTCGGTGGTCCCGGTGGCCATCGAACTGCTGCGCGCCCGCCGCTCCGGCACGGCCTCCACTGACCGCCACCGCGCCGGGTAGGCGCCCGTACGCCCCGCCGCCCGCCGGGACGTACATGTGCGTCCTGCAGTTCGATCAGGCAAGGTGTAAGCGGAGATCGAACGGCGGCCCGGGTGGCCCGGCGCCACCAGGGGCGGCAAGGAGCGGGAAGTGCCTAAGCGGGGCCGGCCGGGCGCAGGCAAGCGGGCCAGGGGCGGCAGGGCGGCACGCCAGGCACGGCAGGCGCGGCAGACACCGCCGGTCCGGCCGGTCCACCCCTCCGAAGCGCCGCCCACCGAGGGCCTGCTCGGCCACCCGGCTCCGGCCGTCGAGCCCGCCACGGTGATCCCGCTCGCCCCGCCGGCCCCGCCCACCAAGGGGCTGCTGACCCCGGAGCCCACGCCCGAGGCCGAGGCGGAGCCCGCACCCGTGCCCGCCGCCGGGGCCGGCACCACCGGCCCCCGCCGGCGCTCGGTCGCCGAGGACACCCTCACCCCCGAGGAGTGGCGGGCCGCCGGCTACACGCCGCCCACCGGGATCGCCGTCCCCACCCTGCGGGCCGGCGCCCCCGGCGAGGCGCCCTGGCCGGACCGGATGCGCACCCTGCTGCGCACCCCGATGTCCGAGCGCCCGGCCTTCGAGCGGACGCCCCGCGAACTGCACCCCTCCGCCGCCCGGAACGTGCCGCGCATCCTCGACCTGACGCTGCGTATCGGCGAGCTGCTGCTGGCCAGCGGCGAGGCCGCCGAGGACGTCGAGGCGGCCATGCTCGGCATCGCCCACGCCTACCGGCTGGACCGCTGCGAGCCGCAGGTCACCTTCACCCTGATCGGCATCTCCCACCAGCCCTCGCTGGTCGAGCCCCCGGTCACCGCGGACCGGGTGGTGCGCCGCCGCACCTCCGACTACATCCGGCTCAACGCCGTGTACGAGCTGGTCGCCGACATCACCGCGGAGAAGGTCACCGTCAACGACGCGTACCGCCGACTCGCCCTGATCCGCCGCAACCGGCACCCGTACCCGGCCTGGCTGCTCTCGCTGAACTCCGGCCTGCTGGCCGGCGCGGCGACCTTCCTGGTCGGCGGGCGGGCCGACGACAAGGCCTGGCTGGTCTTCGCCAGCGCCTTCATCGCCGCCGTCCTCGGCGACCGGCTGGCCTCGCTGGTCGCCCGGCGCGGACTGCCGGAGTTCTACCAGTTCGTGCTGGCCGCGATGCCCGCCGCCGCCTCCGGCATCATCCTGTCGCTCAACGACTGGGGCCTGCGCGGCTCGGTCGTGATCACCGGCGGGCTCTTCGCCCTGCTGCCCGGGCGGGCCCTGGTCGCCGCCGTCCAGGACGGCCTGACCGGCTTCTACATCACCGCCGCCGCCCGGCTGCTCGAAGTGATCTACCTGGTCGCGGGCATCGTCATCGGCGTGATGCTGATCCTCTACCTCGGCGTCGGCTTCGAGGCGAAGCTCAAACCGGACGAGAGCCTGGTCGGCGTCAACTACCCGCCGGTCCAGATGATCGCCGCGCTGGTGCTGACGCTCGCCTTCGCGATGCTGCTCCAGACCGACCGCCGCTCGCTCGCCCTGGTCACCCTGAACAGCGGCATCGGCTGGGCCAGCTACGGCGTGCTGGCCTACAACGCGGGGCTCTCCCCGATCGTCGCCACCGGGGTGGCGGCCGGCCTGGTCGGCCTCTTCGGCCAGCTGATGGCCCGTTACCGCTACGGCTCCGCGCTGCCCTACGTGACCGCCGCGATCGGCCCGCTGATGCCCGGTTCGGCGCTCTACCTCGGCATGCTCTCCTTCGCCCAGGGCCACGCCAGCGCCGGGCTGGTCTCGGTCAGCCGCGCCGCCGCGATCGCGATGGCGCTGGCGATCGGCGTGAACCTCGGTGGCGAGGTCGCCCGCCTCTTCATGAAGCTCCCGGGCGGCGCCGAGCGCCCGTCGCTGTACCCGGCCGTCCCACGGCGGGCGGCCAAGCGCACTCGGGGCTTCTGACCGCGCGTTGGACCGCTGTTGGCCCCCGGGTCATGTCGCGGCAGGCAGGACGCAGTACCAGGAACGAAGGTAAGACCCATGACCACACTGCTGGACGGCTACCGCGCGCACATCGTCGCGGCGCACAAGCAACCGCTGTTCCTGCTGCTGGTCGGGTTCATCACCTCGTTCGTCTTCATCCGGGTCAGCGTGCGGATGATCCGGGCCCAGGTGCGCTGGTGGCCGGGCAACGTCACCCCCGGTGGCCTGCACATCCACCACATGGTGTTCGGTCTGGGCTTTCTGCTGGTCGGCGGCGTCGGGGTGTTCGCGACCTACGGCGGGCACCCGTGGATCGACCTGTTCGGGCTGCTCTTCGGCATCGGTTGCGGTCTGGTGCTGGACGAGTTCGCGCTGATCCTGCACCTGGACGACGTCTACTGGAGCGAGCAGGGCCGCAAGTCGGTGGACGCGGTGATCTTCGGCATCCTGTTCACCGCGCTGCTGCTCACCGGGTACGTGCCGCTCGGTGTGGTGCCGAGCCAGGAGACCAGGTGGGGCCTGGTCGCGGTGATCTCGGTGAACGCGCTGGTCTCGGTGGTCACCCTGCTCAAGGGCAAGATGTGGACGGGGCTGCTCGGCATCATGGTGCCCGGCCTCTCCTGGATCGGCGCGATCCGGCTGGCCCGCCCCAGCAGCCCCTGGGCACGCTGGCGCTACGCCACGCGCCCCCGCCGCCGGGCGCGTGCGCTCCGGCGCGAGCGACTGCTGCACGGGCGCGCCGACCGGGCCCGTACCTGGCTCTTCGACCTGATCGCCGGCGCCCCCGACAAGGTCCCGGCCCACCACCCCGCCGCCCAGCGGGTGGCCGAGCGGATGGCCGCCCGGGCCAGCGCCCACCTCGACGCGCACGCCGCCCGCTCGCTGGCCCGCCGCTCCGCCCGGCTCGCCGACCGCCGCTCGGCGGCGGCCGCCGGGCCCGGTGCCGCGCCGGCCGGGGGATACCCGCAGGCCGCGCCGGCCGACCCCCGATCCGCGTACGAACTCGGCCAGCAGCGGCGGGCGGAGCAGCGCCGCCGGACGGTCCGGGCCGGCCGCAACCGCACCTACGCGCTGCGTCCGACCGGTCTGGAGCCCCGGCCCGACCGCCACCCCCGGCTGCGGACGCACACCCCCCGGATCCACCGGTAGGCCGTCCACCCGGTGCTCCCGGCCGAAGTTGACGTTCAGTCGGATCCGTCGGTCGGTCACCCGCCCGGCGGCGCAGGGCTGGTGGGGGCGGACCGAGCGGTCTGAGAATAATGCGAAGAGTGATGGGCCTGTCACGCGATGAGATGTTCTTCGGGGGATCGCCGGTCTCCCGGGCCCGTTCAGACCCGCTCAGACCCTGTCAGGCCTTGTCAGACCCGATCAGATCTCGTCAGCCCCGTCGGACCCCCGCTCGTCCCGTTCGTCCCGCTCGATCCGTCGGGGCCGGTGGCGGCGCGGCGTCCGACCAGTGAGAAGGATGTCCCGTGGCGCGCAGGCTCCTGCCGACCCTCCTGTTCTCCCTCGCCGCCCTCCTGGGGCTGCTCCCCGCCGCGGCGGCGGCACCGGCGGACCCGGAGCCGGCCCCGGCCGGCGCCCACGCCGACGAGGCGTACCCGTCCACCGAGGACATCGACCGCTCCCGCGCCGAGGCCGACCGCCGGGCCGAGTCGGTCGGCACCATCGAAGCCGGCCTCACCGCCGCCAGGACGGCGCTGGAACGGGCCGGCCGGGTCGCGGAACAGGCCGTCGAGGCCTACAACGGCGCACAGCTCGCGCTCACCAGAGCCCGCGCCGAGGAGGCCGCCGCCGCCGGGCGGGCCGCCGCCGCCGAGGCCGAGCGGGCCGCCGCCGTCGAGGACGCCGCCCAGCTGGCCGCTGAAACGTATCGCCAGGGCGCCGGCGCCGAGCTCTCCGCCCTCAACGCCCTGTTCGGCGCGCACGGCCCGCGCGAGGCCGGGGACCGCGCCGCGGTGGTCGGCGTCGCCAGCGACCGCACCCGGCAGATCCTGGACGCCGCGACCTCCACGGCCGCCTCCGCCGCCCGCGCCTCGGCCGCCGCCCGCGCCGCCGCCGAGGCCGCCGGGCAGGCCGCCGCCGAGGTCGGCGCCGCCAGGGAACGCGCCGAGGCCCGGCTGGCCGACCAGCAGACCGAGGTCGGCGCCATCGGACAGCGCCGCGAGCAGCTGCTCGCCGAACTGGCCGCCACCCGGAACACCACGGTCGGGCTGGAGCGGCAGCGGCGCGAGGCCCTGGAGGTCATCGCCGCCCGTGAGGCCGAGGCCGCCGCCCGCGCGGCCGCCGAGCAGGCCGCCGCCGAAGAGGCCGCCGCGGAGCAGGTCGCCGTCGCGGCCGCGGCCGCCGCAGCAGCGGACGTGAAAGCCGCCAAGGCGGCCCCGCTCCCGGAGGCCGCCCCGTCCACGGACGTCCGGCCGTGGTCGGCCGAGGCCGCGTCCGCCGCCGTCGCCTTCGCCCGCTCCAAGATCGGGCTGCCCTACATCTGGGGCGGCGAGGGCCCCGACGGCTACGACTGCTCCGGGCTGACCATGATGGCCTGGCGCCAGGGCGGCAAGCAGCTCAACCACTTCGCCGCCGACCAGTACGCCCAGAGCAGCCGGGTCGGCTACTCCCAGCTCCGCCCCGGCGACCTCGTCTTCTGGACCGACACCGGCCGCGCCGCCGACATCCACCACGTCGGCCTCTACATCGGCGACGACCAGATGATCGAGGCACCCCGCCCCGGCCGGGCGGTCAAGCAGGCCAGCCTCTGGATCATGGGCACCCCGGACTTCTACGCCCGCCCGTAGCGGGCCGGGCCTCCGGCCGCCAGGTGGCGGTGCGTCATCTCCGGTGGTGGCGGCCGGTGGTCCGTGCCGAAATAAATGAGATGCCGCCGTCGCGGGCCGGTCGTACGGTGGCTCAATGGGCAACGAAGTGAACGGCGAGTCCCGTGACCCGGGCCGTGGCCGGCTGAAGGAGACCGTCGACACCGTGGGCGGCGTCGAGATCCGTGCGATCGCCGAGGACGAGATCGCCGCGTGGGACCGGGCGCTCGCCCTGGGGTTCATGCGCTCGCACGTGGAGAGCGCGGCCGACTTCCGGCGGCTGCAGTACGAGCCGGGGCGGGTGCTCGCGGCCGTGGACGACGGCCGGCACGTCGCCACGTTCCGGAGTTTCGACGTCGAGCTGACCGTTCCCGGCGGGGCCACCGTCCAGGCGGACGCCGTCACCGCCGTCACCGTGTCCGCCACCCATCGCCGGCGCGGTCTGCTCAGCCGGATGATGTCGCACGACCTGGCGGCGGCCCGCGAGCGCGGCTCGGCGGTCGCCATCCTGATCGCGGCCGAGTACAACATCTACGGCCGGTTCGGCTTCGGCCCGGCCACCCGCGGCCACGGCTGGAACATCGACCTGCTGCGCACCCGCGGCCTGCGCGAGGGCCTGCCCACCGTCCCCGGCGGGCGGATCGACTTCGTCGGCATGGAGGAGCTGCGCAAGGTCGGCCCCGAACTGCACGACCGCTGGCGGCTCACCCAGCCCGGCGCGATCGCCCGTGACGACATCTGGTGGAAGCGCACGACCGGCGAGACCAAGGTGCCCGGCTTCGACTGGAAGGAGCCCTTCGCCGCCGTCCACCGGAACGCCGAGGGCACCGCCACCGGCCTGGTCGTCTACCGGGTCGACGACAGCTGGGACGGCAGCTACCCGAACTGCACCCTCACCGTGGCCGACTTCCTCGCCCTCGACCGGGGTGCCGCCGCCGAGCTGTGGCGGTTCGTCCTCTCCGTCGACTGGGTGCGCAAGGTCGTCGCGGAGAACATCGGCGTGGACGACCCGCTGCCGCTGCTGCTCAGCGACCCGCGCGCCGCCACCCCGTACGTGGACAACGCCGACTTCACCTGGCTGCGGGTGCTCGACGTCGAGGCCGCCTTCAACGCCCGCACCTACGGCGCGCCGGGCCGGGTCGTGCTGGAGGTCGAGGACCGGGACGGCTATACGGCCGGGCGCTGGGCCATCGAGGTCGCCGCCGACGGCACCGGCCGCTGCACCCGCACCTCCGACGAGGCGGACCTCGCGCTGGACGCCTCCGCGCTCGGCTCGCTCTACCTGGGCGGCGAGACCGCCCCGAGGCTGGCCGCCGCGGGCCTGGTCACCGAGCTGCGCCCGGGCGCGGCCGCCGCCGCGGACCTCCTGCTGCGTACCCCACTGGCCGCCTGGAACCCGGACAATTTCTGAGCGGCGCACCCCTGGTGGGCTTCGGCCGGTCCGCCGCGGCCGTCGTGCGGGCAACCGCCGACGGCCGGGCGGGCCGGCCGTCGGCATGACCGGCCCGGTGGCCCGGATCCCGCTCCCGCCTCCGGTCCCGTCGGGAGCGGGCGCCTTTCCGGGAGCGGGCGCCTGATGGTGGCTCCGGGCCTACTTGGCGGCCGTCTTCCCGATGGTGGGGAGGATGAAGTCCTGGATCAGGCCCTTGGCGTCGCGGACGATCGGGCGGAACACCCGGTAGCGCGAGAGGTTGATGATCCGGGCGACCATCGGGGTCGAGCGGCGGACGTACTCGCGGGTGCGCTCGGTGTCCGGGGTGCGGTCGAAGACCCAGTAGAGGACGACGATCATCAGGTTGAGCCAGAGCAGGTCGGGCAGCAGCTCGGCCAGTTCGGCGTCCAGCTTGGGGGCGAGTTCCGACCCGGTCAGCACCTCGCGGAACAGCTCCACGGCGGTGGCCCTGGCCGGGTGGGACTCGTTGGAGAACGGGCTCAGCGCGCTGTTCGGGTCGGCCGCCGTGCGGAAGAACTGGGCGGCGAACTCGTGGTACGGCGCCGCGCAGTCGAGCCAGGAGCTCACGGCGATCTCCAGACGCTCCGTGAAGTCCTTGGTGCCGGCCAGCCGTCGGCGGGCGTCGGCGGCGTGCTCGTACGTCATCCGGTCGTAGAACCCCTGGATGAGGAATTCCTTCGACGAGAAGTAGTAGTAGGCGTTGCCGACCGAGACACCGGCCTCGGCGGCGATGGCGCGCATGGTGGTCTTGTCGTAGCCGCGCTCCTGGAAGAGCCGCATGGCGGTCTCCAGGATCAGCGCCCGGGTCTGCTCGCTCTTGTCGGTCTTCGGCTGGGCACGGCTGCCACGCGATTCGGCGGGCGGTGCCGCCGGGGGCGCCGCCGGTGCCTCTACCTGCGTCCCGTCCGCACCACGCGTACCGTTCGCGGCGCTCGTGCTGCCCGTACCGTTCGTCGCTGCCAGGTCGTCCACGGATCCGAGCCTAGCCGGATCGCTCAGTTCCAGCCGGTGTCGTGGCGTACGGCACCGGATGCCCCCTCCGCATCCGGTGCCGTCGCCTCGCCCCCGCTTATTTCGAACGCGTTCAAAAGCATGGCACGACTGTAGAGGTAAGCGTTGAACATGTTCAACCCGGGGTGTGTGGGAGGCTCGTCACATGACCGCATCCGATGACCGCGCCACGACGACTCCGGCCGTCGGGGCGACGGCCGCCACGGGCTCCCCGGCCTCGGCCACCACGATCCGGCGGGGCACCGCGCACGATGCCGGGACCGTCGCCGAGTTGCACAGCCTCAGCTGGCGTACCGCGTACACCGGCATCGTCCCGGAGGAGGCGCTCGGCGACGGGCTGCCCGCCGAGCGGCACGAGGTCTGGTCGCTGCGGCTGGCCGTCGACTACGGCGAACCGGCCAACACCCCGGAGCTGCTGATCGCCGAACAGGCCGGTGCCGCCGTCGGGTTCGCCTATCTCGTCCCGCAGCCGGACGGCCGCGTGCTGCTCGACAACCTGCACGTCCGGCCCGGCCGCACCGGCGGCGGCATCGGCCGCGCCCTGCTGGACACGGCGCGCGCGCACGTCGCGCGGCGGCACCCCGGCGCCGACCTCTACCTGGAGGTCCTGTGTGCCAACACTCGGGCGGTCGCCTTCTACGAACGCGAGGGTGGTCGCCGGACGGCGCAGCGGGAGGGCGTCTTCCCCGGTGGCCATGTGCTGCCGGAGTACGAGTACACCTGGCCGGCCGCCGGCTGAGACCGGCCGCCGGTCAGTCGTGGTCGTAGACCGTCACCGGCACCCCCTCCACCAGCCGGGCCGTCACCAGCGGCTCGACCCGCTCCCAGCGCCCGCCCGCCAGACCGCAGCCGATCCGCGGTATGTGGACGGACGCGCCGAGCGCCAGCGCCTGCCCGGCCAGCGCCGTCAGCGCGGTGTCGATCGCCTCGTACCGGACCGGCACGCCCGTCGACCGGGCCGTCCGGATGCCGCGCTGGCCGACCATGTTCGCCACCCAGACGTACGGTTCGACCCGCACCAGCTGGACGGCACCCAGCCCGAAGTCGTTGCCCGCGCGCTCCCGGTGCCAGTGCCGGAACGCGGCCTCCGGCTCCGGCCAGCGCCGGGACAGCGCCAGCACGAACCCCTTGCCCCAGCCGCCGAGGTCGTTGCAGACGTGCGCGATCACCTTCACGCCCTTGGCCTGGGGCGCGGTGGCATCGCCGCGGACGTAACGGATGGTCGTCGCTTCCATGCCCCGACGCTAGGGCTTGTCTGACAATTCCCGCCGCGCGCACGGCGCCGGGCATCCCGCCTGGACGCACCGCCGAATCGGCCGAGTACGTCCAGTACGAGGCCGCTCCGGCGGCACGCCCAGCCGGGCGCCCAACGCCGCGCGCTGATGCGACGCGAACTGTCAGACAAGCCCTAGCCCGCAGTACCGACAGTCCGTTCGGAATTTCCGGCCGCGTTCCCAGCCGGGTTCCCGGCCGCGTTCCCGGCGGCAGGCGGCCGGTCCGGGCCCCGCAGGTGGCGGCGGCCGGACAGTGCGATCAGCAGGGCGAGGGCGGCGGCGCCGGCGGGCAGCCAGTAGCCGGTGCCGGGGGCGGCGTGCTCGGCGACCGCCCCGGCGAGGGCCGCACCGGCCGAGATGCCGACCACGATGCCGGACACCGCCACCGCCATGCCCTCGTTCAGCCTCCGCCGCGGCAGCAGCTCCTGGACCAGCGTCATGCCGGTCACCATGGTCGGCGCGGTGCCCGTCCCGGCCGCGAACAGCGCGACCCCGAGCGTGCCGAGCCCGGCCCCACCCAGCCCGGCGGCCAGCGGCAGGAGCAGCAGACCGGCCATCGCCCCGGTGCCCAGCAGGAAACGGACGCCCGGTGCCCGGCGCGGCCGCAGCAGTCCGAAGGCCAGCCCCGCCGCGCACGAGCCGGCCGCGACCAGTGCCAGCAGCCCGCCCGCCACCGGCTTGTGGCCGAGCGCGTCGGCGTACGCCACGGTGGTGATCTCCATCGAGCCGAAGACCATGCCGGTGGCGAGGAAGGTCAGCAGCAGCACCCGCAGGCCGGGCACCCGCAGCGGTGAGCCGTGGCGTTCGCGCGACGGGCGCTCCGCGACCGGCGGTTCGGTCCGCCGCTGGGCCGCGAAGAGCAGGGCGCCGGTGGTGCCGAGCACACCGGCGGTGACCATCCCGGCCTCCGGGGCCAGCGTGGTGCTGAGCGTCATCGCGAGCACCGGCCCGGCCATGAAGCAGAGTTCGTCTAGCGCCTGCTCGAAGGAGTTGGCCAGGTGCCGGGCCGCCGGGTCGTCCCGGTACAGCTGCGCCCAGCGGGCCCGCGCCATGCCACCCAGGTTCGGCGCCGCCGCGCACGCCGCCCAGCAGGCGTACAGCGTCCAGTCGGGAGCCCCGAGCCGGACGCAGAGCAGCAGGCCGGCGAACGGGACGGCGTTGTACAGCGTCGCCGGGACGGCGACCCGCGCCTGCCCGTACCGGTCCACCAGCCGGCCGAGCAGCGGCATGCCGATCGCCCCGGTGACCAGTCCGGCCGCCGCGACGGTGCCCGCCAGCGCGTAGGACCCGCGCCGTTCGGCGAGCAGGACCACCAGCGAGACGCCGGTCATCGACATCGCGAGCCGGCCGAGGAGCCCGGCCAGGGTGAAGGCGGCGGTGCCGGGGGCGGCGAACAGGCGTCGGTAGGAGGCGAACAGGGCGGGGGCGCGCGCGGGCATGGGGCTCCAGGGCAGAGAGGTCCCGGCGGCGGGGGTTTCCGGGGGAGCCCTCAGCTTCGCGGGGCGGACCGGCGCCCGTCCAACACCTGTTTCGCCGGACTCACAACACCCTGTTGTTAATCTGCCGCCATGCCCCGTGACCTGCACCCCCGCCTGCTCCGAGGCTTCGTCGCGACCGCCGAGACGCTGCACTTCGGCCGGGCCGCCGAGCGGCTGCACGTCGCCCAGCAGGCGCTCAGCCGGGACATCCGCGCGCTGGAGCGGCTGCTCGGCGACGCGCTCTTCACCCGGACCACCCGCAGCGTCGAGCTCACCCCGGCGGGGCTGCGGCTGCTGCCGAAGGCGCGTCGGCTGCTGGCCCTGCACGACGAGATCGTCATGGACGCCGCGCACCGTCCGCTGCTGCTGGACCTCAACAGCGACGTCACCGGACCGGACCTGACGGCCGGCCGGGTGCTCGAACGGGCCCGGGCCGCCTGGCCGGAGGGTGAGATCCTGGCGCGCTTCCTCGGCGGACTCGCGGCGGCCGCCGGCGAGCTGCTGGCGCACCGGCTGGATGTCTCGTTCGGCCGATTCGCCGGCCTGTCGACCGGTCTGCGTTCCCAACTCGCCCAGGTGCCGGTTCGGTTGGAGCCGATCTCGGTGATGATGGCGGTCGGCCACCCGCTGGCCGGCCGGTCGGTGCTGCGCCTCGCCGAGCTGGCCGGTCACCCGGTGGACGTCTGCGCCGGCAATCCGGCCACCACGGAGTGGGCGGACCTCGGCGCCCGGCTGCTGGCCGAGCACGGCCTGGTGGCCGCCGCGCCGTACGTCCCGCCGGTCGGCGTGGACGAGACCGCCCGCTACCTCGCCCGGCACGGCGATCCGATGCTGACCACCACGGGCGGCCCGCTGATCCCCGGTGTGGTGAACGTGCCGCTGGTCGAGCCGGTGCCGCTCAGCCTGGTGAGCCTGGTGCACCGCCCCGACCTGCGTCACCCCGGGCTGACCGCACTGGCCGCCGCGGCCGCCGAACTCGGCTCCCGCGAAGGCTGGTTGCATCGCCCGCCGGGCAGCTGGCTGCCGACGGCCGACGCCGGGCTGGTGGCGCGGGCCTGAGCGATCGGAAGTCTCCCGCCCCGGGCGGAATGGCCCGCCGCCCGGCCGTTGTTGAGGCCGGAGACGAACCCGCCCCTGCCGTTCGGGGGTCGGCAGGGGCGGGGCGTGCGGGTACGTGTTGCGGCGGCGCGGTGGTGAAGCGCCGCGGAGGCGAAGCGGTGCGGTGGCCGTGGTCGGCCGGTTCAGGCCGCCTTGACGGCGGAGATGTCGAAGCTGAGCTTCACCTTCTCGCCGATCAGCACGCCGCCGGTCTCCAGCGCGGCGTTGTAGGTCAGGCCCCAGTCGGTGCGGTCCAGGACGGCGGTGCCCTCGAAGCCGACCCGCTCGGCGCCGTAGGCGTCGGTGGCGCTGCCGGTGTAGTCCAGGTCCAGGACGATCGGGCGGGTGGTGCCCTTGATGGTCAGCTCGCCGGTCAGCCGGTACGAGTCGCCGCGCAGCCGCTCGGCGGAGGTGCTGCGGAAGCGGATCTCGGGGTGGGTCTCGGCGGCGAAGAAGTCGCCGGTGCGCAGGTGCTCGTCGCGCTGCGTCTGGTTGGTGTCGATGCTCGCGACCTTGATCACCAGCTCGGCGGTGGAGTTGCCCGGGGTGGTGCCGTCCAGGTGGAGCTTGCCGTCGTACTCGGTGAAGCGGCCCTTGACGTTGGTGACCATCGCGTGCCGGACCGAGAAGCCGACCTCGCTGTGCGTGGTGTCGATCGCCCAGTCGCCGGTGAGGTGGCCGAGGTCCGGGCCGGCGGGGGCCTTGACGGCGGTGACGGTGGTGGCGGTGTTCTTGGTGCGGTTGAAAAGGCCCATGGCTCCCCCTCGGGTTCGAAGCCATTTGTTTAGGCTTCAACTTGTTGGCTTCAGCCTAGGGCAGTTTCGTTAAAAGTTCAACCATGCTGTTCGGGTGATTCCCCGGAGCCGGCGCCCGTGCCCGCCCGGCCGGCCTCTCGTCGGTGGCGCTTTCCGCTTCGGGGGGCCGAGGCGTCGGCGAACCAGGCCAGTTCCTGTCCGCATTGAGCGCAGGGCCGCCGGATAGTCTTCGAACGTCGGTTCCGCAGACCCCGGGAGGGCCCCGCTCATGTTCGTGCTGCACGCGCTCTGGCGGGCGGACGGGCAGCTGGCGCTCTGGGCCGAGGATGCCCGGGCCTATCCCGCCGCGACGGCGGGTGACGCGCCCGCCGACCGGCCGTCCCCGCGCGCCCACCCGTACGCCTGCCCGGCCGCGGAGGTGGCCGCCCTGCTCGGCGGGATCGGCCCCGGCCTCGGCTGGCTGGCCGGACAGGCCCCCGAGCGGTGGGCCACCTTGCTGCTGCCCGCCGTCGGCGGCCGGCCGGCCCCCTCGCCCGACCTGCCGGTCACCCCCGCGCGCGGCGGCGCGGTCCTGCTGCCGTGGCGGGTGCCCGCCCTGCTGTTCGACGCGGCGGCGGCGGCCCAGCTGCTCGGGGAGGTGTTCGACCCGCACTGGGCCGTGACCGGCGCCGAACTCCCCGGTGCCGGGACCGTCGAGGTCACCTACGGCCCCTCGCTGCGCTGGCTCACCGCCGTGCACGACCTCGCCTGGCGCGTGGTCGGGCGAGGCCGGGTGCTGCCGGTGGCCGTCCTGGAGGGCGGCGTGCCGTCCGCCCGCTGGCGGCCGGACCCGGGGCCGGCCGAACGCCGGGAGGCCGCCGCGCTGGCGGCCGGCTGCCCGCCGGTCTGCCGGGGCGAGTGGCCCGCCGACCCCGGCGCTGCAGCCCTCGCCGCTTGGGCTGTTCCCGCCGCCCCCGCCGATCCCGTCCATGTGCCGGGGCGCAGCGGGGAGGCGCTGGTGGAGGCCGTTCTGGCCGCCCTGGTGGACGCCGAGGCCCGCGCCGTGCTCGCCGCCGAGCCCCCACTGCTGAAGCCCGCCGGTGTCGCCCGCCCGGGGGCGGCCGAGCGCTGGCTCGCCGCCCTGGCGGCCCCGGACGGGCGCCTCGCCCCGGAGGGCGGTCCTGCACCGGACGGGCGCCTCGCCCCGGACGGCCTTCCTGTCCCCGGCGCCGGACCGGTCCCGGCCGACCCGGCCGACCTGGCCGACCTGGCCGAGCCGCCGGAGTTCGCCGAACTCCGGCGCCGGATCGCCGCCTGGTACGCCGCCGCCGAGCCCGCCACAGTCGAACTGCGCCTCTGCTTCCGGCTGGTGGAACCGCTCGGCCCTGACCCGGACGACCCGGAAGGGCGGCCGTCCGACGACCACTGGCGGGTCGAGTTCCTGCTCCAGGCCGTCGACGAGCCCTCGCTGCTCGTCCGGGCCGCCGACCTGCACGAGGGCGGTGCCGCGCTGGCCGCGCTGGCCCGCAAGGCGGACGACCCGGCGGAGGTGCTCGCCGCCGAACTGGCCCGGGCCGCCCACCGCTGGCCCGCACTGGACGGGCTGCGCCACCGCGCCCGTCCGGCCGCGCTCCCCCTCGGCCGGGCCGGTGCGCTGGACTTCCTGCGCGACGCCGCGCCCGCGCTCGCCGAGGCCGGCTTCGGCGTCCTGCTGCCCGCCTGGTGGCGCCGCCGCCCCCGGCTCGGGCTCGCCCTGCAGGTCACCACGGTCCCGGCCCCCGGTTCGCTCGCCGTCACCAGCCAGGTGGACCGGGACGCGGTGGTCGCCTTCCGCTGGCAGGCGGCGCTCGGCGACGGCGGTGACCCGCTCAGCGAGGCGGAGCTCGCCGACCTCGCCGCCGCCAAGCAGGGCCTGGTCCGGGTGCGTGGCAAGTGGGTCGAGGCCGACCCCGCGCAGATCGCCGCCGCGCTCTCCTTCCTCGCCCACCGGCGCGACGGGGTGATGTCCGCCGGCCACGTCCTGCGTACGGCGCTCGACCCCGATGCCATGGTGGCCGGTCTGCCGGTCACCGCCGTCAGGGTGGACGGCCCGCTCGGCGAACTGCTCGCCGGCCGCGCCGTCCCGGCCCCCGTGCCCGCCCTCCCCGCGGGCTTCCGTGCCGTCCTCCGCCCTTATCAGGAGCGGGGGCTGGCCTGGCTGAGCGGGCTGGCCGGCCTCGGTCTCGGCGCCGTCCTGGCCGACGACATGGGCCTCGGCAAGACCGTCCAGACCCTCGCCCTGCTGGCCGCCGAGCGGGCCCGGGGCGTCACCGGCCCGACCCTGCTGGTCTGCCCGATGTCCCTGGTCGGCAACTGGCAGCGCGAGACCGAGCGCTTCGCACCGGGACTGCGACTGCACGTCCACCACGGCTCGGGCCGGCTCGGCGAGGACGAACTGGCCGCCGCCGTGAGCGGGGTGGACCTGGTCATCACCACCTACGGCCTGGTCCAGCGCGACCTCGCCGCGCTGCGGGCGATCCGCTGGCGGCGGGTGGTCGCGGACGAGGCGCAGCACATCAAGAACCTCGGCACCGCGCAGTCCCGGGCGATTCGCTCGCTGCCCGTCACCGTCCACCGGATCGCCCTCACCGGCACCCCGGTGGAGAACCGCCTCGCGGAACTGCACGCCGTGCTGGACTTCGCCAACCCCGGACTGCTCGGCTCGGCCGAGCGTTTCAAGGAGCGCTACGCGATCCCGGTCGAGCTACACCGCAACCCGGACCTCACCGCCGAACTCCAGCGCCGGACCGGGCCGTTCGTCCTGCGCAGGCTCAAGTCCGACCCGGCGGTGGCGGCCGAACTGCCCGCCAAGCAGGAGATGACCGTCTGGTGCAACCTCACCGCCGAACAGGCCGGCCTCTACCAGGCGGTGGTGGCCGACCTGTTGCAGCGGGTGCAGGGCATCAAGGGGGTGCAGCGGCGCGGCACCGTCCTGGCGTCCATCGGCAAGCTCAAGCAGGTCTGCAACCATCCGGCCCAACTGCTGCACGACGGCTCGGCGCTGGGGGAGCGGTCGGGCAAGGTGGCCCGGCTCGCGGAGCTGCTGACGGAGGCGCTGGCCGAAGGGGACCGCGTTCTGGTCTTCACCCAGTACGCGGAGTTCGGCGCGATGCTCCAGCCCTATCTGACCCGGCGGCTCGGCGAGGAGGTGCTCTATCTGCACGGCGGGGTCTCCCGGGCGCGCCGTGAGGAGATGGTGGCGCGCTTCCAGTCGCCGGACGGGCCAAGGGTGTTCCTGCTCTCGCTGCGGGCCGGCGGCACCGGCCTCAACCTGACCGCCGCCAATCAGGTGGTCCACCTCGACCGCTGGTGGAACCCGGCGGTCGAGGAACAGGCCACCGACCGCGCGTTCCGGATCGGCCAGCGCCGCGACGTCCAGGTCCGCCGGCTGGTCTGCGTGGGAACGGTCGAGGAGCGGATCGACGAACTGCTGGCGGCCAAGCGGGCGTTGGCCGAGGCGGTGGTGGGGGAGGGCGAGCAGTGGCTCACCGAGCTGCCCGCCGACGCACTGCGCGAACTGGTCGCGCTCTCCCGTGACGCGGTGGCCGAGGAGGAGGGCCGATGACCGGGCAGCACCCGTCCGGGCACCAGCCGGAGCACGGACCGGACCGCGAGTCGACGCGTGAGCCGGAGCGGGGACAGGCGGCGCCCATGACCGTCGCCGACTACTGGCGCGGTGACTTCACCCTGCGCGCCGAGGCGGTCGAGGACCGGATCGAACCCTCGCTGAGCCGCCTCGGCCCGTCCGGGATCACCGTCCGCGGCCGGGACCTCGCCACCCTGCTCGCCCCGGCGTACGACGCCTTCCGGGCCTGACCCCGCCGCCCGATGTCACAGACCGGGGCCCTGTCCGGTCCTCGTGATGGCCCCCGCCCGGTCGACGGCGTGACGGCGTGACGGCGTGGCGGTGTGGCGGCGTGGCGGTGTGGCGGTGTGGCGGTGTCCGGGTTCGGCGAGGCGGACGGCGGCGGCCGGATCACCGGGATCCGGGCCCTGCGCGACCCCGGCAGCCCACCCACCGCTGCGGCCCGCGCTCCGCTCCCTACGGCGGATCCCACGGCCGGTCCCGGCCGGCGTTGACCCTCGACCTGGTCGAGACGGCAGAGTCGGCGGCATGGAGAGCGACCTGCGCAGCATCGGCGCACTGGCCCGCGACAGCGGTCTCAGCGTCAGCACCCTGCGCTTCTACGACGGCGCCGACGTGCTCACCCCGGCCTGGGTGGACCCGCAGACCGGCTATCGCTGGTACCGGCCCCGGCAGCTCGCCGACGCCCGGCTGCTCTGCCGGCTGCGGCGGGTCGGTCTGCCGCTGGCCGGCATCCGGGCCGTGCTCGGCGCCGATTCCGGCTCCGGCGCCGCCCACCGGGTGGTGGACGCACACCTGCGCAGGCTGGAGGACGGCCTCGCCGACGCCCGCCGCGAGCTCTCCCTGATCCGAGCGCTGATCGACCAGAGGGAGAACCCCGTGACCACCACACCCACCGAACTCCGCTTCACCGTCCCGGCCGGTGAGCTGGCCGCCGCGCTGGACGCGGTCCGCTTCGCGGTCGGCGGCGATCCCGAACTGCCGGTCCTGGCCGGCGTGCTGTTCGACCTGGACGGTGCGCTGCTGCGCCTGGTCGCCACCGACCGGTACCGGATGGCGCTCGCCGAGGTCCCGGTGCGGGGCGCGTCCCCGGCCGAAGAGCCGGCGACCGAGGGTCTTCCGGCCGGCGCGATCGTTCCGACCGCCCTGGTGGACGGCATCCGCGCGCTGCTCGGCGCGGGTGGCGAGGAGGCGGAGCTGACCCTGGGAGGCGGCCTGGTCCGGGTCGAGACCGGCGGGCACCGCATCGAGGGTGCCACCCCGGACCACGACTACCCCGACTACCGGTCGCTGATCCGCCTCGACCCCGTCCACCGGGTCGGCCTGCCCGCCGTCGAACTGCGCGGCGCCGTCGAGTCCGGCGCCACCCGGACCCTGCCCTCCGGGCCGCACGGGGCCGCCTGCGAGGTCACCGTCCTCGCCCTCGGCCAGGACGGACGGCTCACCGTCGCCCCGGCCGACACCGCCGCCGCACCCGGCGAGGTCCGGGTGGCCGTCAACCGCGACTTCCTGCTGGAGGCGCTCCGGGCCGCCGGCCGACCCGAGCAGCTCGTCCTCGAACTGACCGGTCCGATCGCCCCGTTGGCCATCCGCTCGGCGGACCGGGACGGCACCTTCTCCATCCTGATGCCGATCCGGGTCCCCGACCTCGGGTGATCCGCCGGGCGCGGTCCCGCCCTCCCCGGCCCGGCCCCACCGGAAGCACCGGGGGCCACTGCGCCCTGCGGCGACCTGTCCAGCGGATCTTCCGGGGCCCAGCGCGTCGGCGGGGACGGTGGTGCGCAGCTGGGCGAACTGCGCCGGCCCGGCCCGGCGCGTTTGCTGTTGTTAGCACCCTGCTTGCACATGCAAGCAGGGTGGGGCAGGGTGGTCGCATGGCCTCACTGAATGTCGGCTCGTTGGGCGAGTACATCCGCGAGCAGCGACGAAATGCGCAGTACTCGTTGCGGCAGTTGGCGGAGGCCGCCGGCGTGTCCAACCCCTACCTCAGCCAGATCGAGCGAGGGTTGCGCAAGCCGAGCGCGGAGATCCTGCAGCAGATCGCGAAGGCGCTGCGGATCTCGGCGGAGACGCTGTACGTCCAGGCCGGGATTCTGGAGGAGCGGCGGGACGAGGGCCTGGAGCTACGGGCCTCGATCCTGGCCGATCCGCTGATCAACGAGCGGCAGAAGCAGGCGCTGCTCGCGGTCTACGACGCTTTCCTCAAGGAGAACGCCGCTCATCAGGGCGCGGTCTCCGACGGCCCGGAAACCGGTGGCCCGCAGGCCGACGGTTCGAAGGCCGATCGCCTCGGGACCGCAGGTCCCACGACCGATGGCCCGAAAACCGTCGGCCCAGCAACCTAGACACCGGGAGGACCGGTCATGCCGATCACTGACGAGATCAAGAAGACCCTGAGCGACCCGACCCCGCTCTACGCCCTGGCCGGCGCGGGAGACCTCGCCTACGAGAAGCTGCGCGAGGTCCCGGGGAAGGTCGAGGCGATCGCCGCGGACCGCAGGGGCACGCAGGAGAAGGCCACGGTCAAGCTCCAGGAGGCGCAGGCCAGGCTGGTCGAGGCGCAGGCGAAGGTCGCGGGTACCGTGACCACCCTGCCCACCGACCTCAAGGTGCTCCAGGAGAAGGCACAGACCTTCGCCCTCCAGCAGGTGGGCCGGGCGGTCGAGCTGGCGGTGAAGGCCAAGGAGACGTACGACGAGCTGGCCGAGCGCGGCAAGGGCGTGGTGGACCGGGGCCGTCCGGGTGGCGCGGACGCGCTCACCGAGCCGGCGCGGGACCAGCAGCCGGAGCGGGCGGAGACCGAGCAGGAGCCGGTCGAGGCCGGACTGGTCGAGGCCGAACTGGTCGAGGCAGAGCTGGTCGAGGACGGTGCGCCGGCCGGGGCCGCCGAGGAGTCCGGGCCGAAGAAGGGCCCCCGGGCCCGGAAGAGCAGCGGGGCGGCCGAGTAGCCGCTCCGGCCCGGACCGGTCGAAGGCCGGTCGCGGAGCAGTGGTCCGGGGCACATCCGGTGGCCCCGGGACGTTGACACCTCGGCGGACGGTTCACCGTGCCAGGATGGGTGGGACCGGGACGCCGGAGCCGAGACACAGAGGAGACCGTGATGGGCGGAGTGGGTCAGATCCTGGACTTGGCTTACCTGAATCCGTTCTGGTGGCTGGCCGTGGCGATTCTGGGCTTCAAGCTCTTCGCACTGATCGACGCGGCCGCCCGCCCGGAGGACGCCTACCGGGCGGCGGACAAGAAGACCAAGCCGTTCTGGTTGGCGATCCTGGGGATCGCCTTCGGTCTCGATCTGCTGTTCGGGGCGAACTTCCTGACCAGCTTCCTGACCCTGGGCGGCCTGGTCGCCGCGATCGTCTACATGGTCGACGTGCGCCCGGCGATCCGGGAGCTGACCAACCGCGGCGGCGGGCGCGGCGACCGGCGCAACATGGGGCCGTACGGACCCTGGTAGACCGGTCGGCCCAGACGAACAGCGAGCCCCGGCGCGCGGGACCACCCCGAGCGCCGGGGCTTTGTGCGCAGGGCTCCGGTCACCGGGACGGTCAGCCGGACGCCGCTGCTCCGGTGCCGCGTCAGCCCAGGATCAGCTGGACCGGGTTGCGCTCCAGCAGCAGGACGGCGACGTCGTCCGTCAACGCGCCGCCGTTCAGCTCCTCGACCTCGGCGATCGCGCTGTCCACCAGCCGGCCCCTGGTCAGCCCGGCGGACTGGTGGTCGCCGACCAGATCAGCCAGCCCGTCCTGGCCGAGGCGGCGGGAGCCGGCTCCGACCCGGCCCTCGATCAGCCCGTCGGTGTACAGCAGCAGCCGCCAGCCGCGACGGAGTTCGAACCGGTGCGACGGCCAGACGGCCTGGCCGTCGTCGCACGGCAGCAGGCCGAGCGCGGGCCCGGCGAGGTCGGACGGAAGCATCTCGGGCTTGTGGTCATGGCCGAGCAGCAGCGGAGCGGGGTGCCCGGCGAGGTAGAGCCGGGCGTGCTCGACAGCACCCAGCGAGTCCAGCTCGCCGGACGCACCGCCGGGCTCGATGACCAGCATGCAGAGCGTCGCGAAGATCTCGTCGCTGCGTCGTTCGTGCTCCAGGACGTGCTGGAGGGTGGTCAGCAGCGTCTCCCCGGTGAGACCGGCGAAGACGAGGGTGCGCCACGCTATCCGGAGCGCCACTCCGAGGGCGGCCTCGTCGGGGCCGTGCCCGCAGACGTCCCCGATCACCACGTGGACGCTGCCGTCGTCGGTGCGGACGGCATCGTAGAAGTCGCCGCCGAGCAGGGCGCGGCGGCGACCCGGGCGGTAGCGCCGGGTGAAGGAGAGACCGGCGCCGTCCAGCAGCGGGGTGGGCAGCAGATGGCGCTGGAGCCGGGCGTTCTCCTGGCCGCGCAGCTCCGCCTCGACCAGTCGGCGCTGCGACTCGTCGGCGCGTTTGCGCTCCACCGCGTACCGCAGGGCCCGGGCCAGCAGGGGGCCGTCCGTCTCGTGCTTGATCAGGAAGTCCTGGGCTCCGGCGGCCACGGCGGCGGCGCCCAGTTCGGCCCCGGCGGCGTCGGTGAGCACCACGACCGCGGTGTGCGGGGCTCGGCGGAGCAGCTCGTGCAGGCCCTCCAGACCGTCGGAGGCGTCCGAGGGGTGCGGCAGGTCGGCGGGTGCGGCGAGGTCGAGCAGGACGCAGCTGAAGTCGGAGCCGCGCGGTCGGCCGCGCCGGTTCCACGGCGGGGCGGGGGCCAGCAGCTCGGTGGCCTGGTCCAGGCCGCGGGCCCAGTGGATCTCGATGGAGGTGCCGCTGTCGGCCACCGCCGCCCTGATCAACTGGGCGTCGGAGGCGTCGTCCTCGATCACCAGCAGCTTGAGCGGGGCGGCGGAGGGTGCGGAACGTCCGGCCGGGGAGTGCCAGAGGGAGGTGGCGGCCGCGGCGTCCGACCGGGGGTGCGGTATCGGCGCGGTGGCCGTGGCCGGGCCCACGGACCGTTCGGCGGGGCCTGGGCGGTTGCGGGCATGGCCGGAGAGAGCGCCGTTGAGGGCGCCCGTCAGGTCAGCGGCACCAGGTGCCCGCCCGTCTCCCGTTGCGGGCATCGGTCGATCCTCCCTTTCCCCGAGTGCGTAACGGCCGGCGCCCGTCCGCAGTGCCCGCCTGGCACGGTGCGGCGGGGAACTTCTCGCGACCATAACGTGATCTCCGGGGATTTCTCTGGCCGACCGGCACCGTTGTGGCTATTGCCACGCCGGTGGCGGTGTGGTGAATGGACGTGGACGACGGATGAGGCCCGTACCGGGGACGCGCGGGCGGGCGGAGAAGGAGCACGCGATGGTGACGCGGATCACCCTGGTCGAGGGTGACATCACGGAACAGCGGGTGGACGCGGTGGTGAATGCGGCCAACTCCTCTCTGCTGGGCGGTGGTGGGGTGGACGGTGCGATCCACCGCAAGGGCGGGCCGCAGATTCTGGAGGAGTGCCGCCGGCTTCGAGCCTCGCATTACGGCAAGGGGCTGCCCACCGGGCAGGCGGTGGGGACGACGGCGGGGCGGCTGCCGGCCCGCTGGGTGGTGCACACCGTGGGGCCGGTCTACTGGGCGGACGAGTACGACAAGAGGGCGGAGCAACTGGCCTCCTGCTACCGCGAGTCGATCCGGGTGGCGGTGGAACTCGGCGCGGGCACGGTGGCCTTCCCGGCCGTGTCGGCCGGGGTGTACGGGTGGCCGCTGGAGGATGCGGCCCGGATCGCCGTGGGCACCGTCGCCGAGGTGGTGCGCGGCGACAGGGCGGGCGAAGCGGTGGAGCTGGAGGAAGTGCGGTTCGTGCTGTTCGGAAGGGAGGCGTACGGGGTGTTCGAGCGGGCGTTGCGGGTGGCGGACGAGTTGCGCGGGTTCGAGCGGAACGACTGAGCAGGGTGGGGCCCGAGCGACGGTGGTGGCGCCGATCGGATGCCTCCATGGTGGCGTGACAAGGCGTCAACATGCCAGAGGTATTCGATAACTCGTTCGAGTGAATCCCTGGGATCGCTCACCAGCTCCTGCCGGTGCCGCCCCGCCGCCCGCCATCGTCTGCCGGCTGGAGGCAACGCCCACTACGGCGCGAGCGCCGTCCACGGCACGGTGACCTCGCCCTGGCGCCATCGCCCGCGCGCGTCCACCAGCGGCCAGCTGCCCGACAGCGCCGTGCACGCCGCCACCCAGCGCTGCCGGGCGCCGAACGCCCCGTACGGCGCGGCCGCCGCCCAGGCCCGGTCGAAGTCGGTGAGGAAGGCGTGCACCGGCCGGCCCGGCACATTGTGGTGGATCAGTGCTTTCGGGAGCCGTTCGGCCAGGTCGGACGGTTGCCCGAGGCCGCCGAGCCGGGCCGCGAAGGTCACCGTGCGGGGCCCCTCCGGGCCGAGCGCGACCCAGACGTGCCGCCGCCCGATCTCGTCGCAGGTCCCCTCGACCAGCAGCCCGTCCGGCGCCAGCCGGGCGCAGAGCCGCTCCCACACCCCGGCCACCGCCGCCTCGTCGTACTGCCGCAGCACATTGGCGGCCCTGATCAGCCGGGCGGGCGCGCCGCCGTCCAGCGGCACCTCGAACCCGCCGCGCCGGAAGGTCAGCAGCGGCGGCTGGGCGTACGGCAGTGCCGCCGCGACCCGCTCCGGCTCGATCTCGATCCCCACCACCCGGACGTCCGGCCGTACCGCGCGCAGCCGTCCGGCCAGCTCGACCGCCGTCCAGGGCGCGGCGCCGTATCCGAGGTCGACGGCCACCGGCGGCCGGTCGGCGGACCGCAACGCGTGGCCCAGCGTGTGCGCGATCCAGCGGTCCATCCGCCGCAGCCGGTTGGTGTTGGTGGTGCCCCGGGTGACCGTCCCCACCGGCCGCCCCGCCCGCCCTCGGGCGGGCGCGGTCACGGAGTCGAAGGAGGCGGCCATGCCCAGAAGGGTACGCGCGCGCCCACCCGCCCTCCGCGTCCGAGCCCGGCCGCCGGCCCTCCGGACCCGCCCGCTCCCGGCCCGCCTCGGGCCGGGCCCCGACCACCGGCCGCCCCGCCCGCTCAGGGCGTGCGCCATCTCATGTGCCGGGACGGGAATGCCGATCGATGACCTGGTGGTTGGCACACTGGTGGCGATGTCTGCCCGGACGGGGCAGCACGCCGCCGCGCCGCACCCGCGACGCGGCGGTGTGGCGCCGGCGGCAGCGCACAGACCGAACAGCAGGCAGCAGGCAGGCTGCAGCGACCGGGCAGCACAGAGGAGGCTTCAGCCAGGTGATCCAGCACCCCGTCCGTTCGGTACGCCGTGCCCAGCCGACCCCGCCCGTACGCGGCCGGCTCCAGTCGCTCGTCACCGGCCGCCAGCGCCGGCCCCGCCGGATAGCCATGCTCAGCGTGCACACCTCGCCGCTGCACCAGCCCGGCACCGGCGACGCGGGCGGGATGAACGTCTACATCGTGGAGCTGGCCAAGCGGCTCGCCGACCTCAACATCGAGGTCGAGGTGTTCACCCGGTCGATCTGCTCGGACGACGCGCCCACCGTCGAGCTGGCCCCGGGCGTGCTGGTGCGGCACGTCACCGCCGGGCCGTACGAGGGCCTGCTCAAGGAGGACCTGCCGGCGCAGCTCTGCGCCTTCACCCACGGGGTGCTCCGTACCGAGGCCGGCCACCGCCCCGGCCACTACGACCTGGTGCACTCGCACTACTGGCTCTCCGGCCAGGTCGGCTGGCTGGCCGCCCAGCGCTGGGGCGTGCCGCTGGTGCACACCATGCACACCATGGCGAAGGTCAAGAACGCCGCGCTGGCCGAGGGGGACACCCCCGAGCCGGCCGCCCGGGTGATCGGCGAGACCCAGGTGGTGGAGGCCGCGGACCGGCTGATCGCCAACACCACCGAGGAGGCCGCCGAGCTGGCGCTGCACTACTCCGCCCGGCCGGACCAGCTCGCCGTCGTCCACCCGGGCGTCAACCTGGACGTCTTCCGCCCGGGGGACGGCCGCGCCGCCCGGGCCCGGCTCGGCCTGTCGCAGGACTCCGCCGTGCTGCTCTTCGCCGGCCGCATACAGCCGCTGAAGGCGCCGGACGTGCTGCTGAGGGCGGTCGCGGCGCTGCTGGAGCGGCGGCCCCGGCTGCGGGAGCGGCTGGTGGTGCCGGTGGTCGGCGGCCCGTCCGGCACCGGGCTGGCCAGGCCGGAGAGCCTGCACAAGCTCGCCGCCCAGCTGGGCATCGGGGACGTGGTCCGGTTCCACCCGCCGGTCGGCCAGAGTCAGCTGGCGGACTGGTACCGCGCGGCGACGGCGCTGGTGATGCCCTCGTACAGCGAGTCCTTCGGGCTGGTCGCGCTGGAGGCGCAGGCCTGCGGCACACCGGTGGTGGCGGCCTCGGTCGGCGGTCTGCCGGTCGCCGTCCGGGACGGTGTGACGGGCACACTGGTCCACGGCCACGACCCGCAGGCCTGGGCACACGCGCTGGAGCCGTACGCCACGGAGCCGGGCCTGGTCGCCCGGCGGGGCGAGGAGGCGGCCCGGCACGCGGCCGGCTTCGGCTGGGACACCGCCGCGGCGGCCACCGCCGAGGTGTACGCGGGCAGCCTGTCCAGGCCGGCGGGCCGGCTCACCGGCTCCCGCCTGCGGCTGGCCTGAGCACGGGCACCGGTCGGGGCCGGTCGCTGCTGCGCGCGGCCGGTACCGCCGAGTAACGTCACCCTCATGGCTATCCGCACCAAGGACGAGGCCCTGACCCTCCTGCGCACCGCCCTGGACGACGCCGGGGTGGCCTGGGAGCCGGCCACCGCCGATCCGTACACGCTGGTCGCGACCCTCCCGGGCACCCGCAAGCTGAGCACCACCTGCGCCCTGCGGGTCGGCGACCACACCCTCTCGGTGAACGCCTTCGTGATCCGCCGCCCGGACGAGAACCACGAGGGCGTCTACCGCTGGCTGCTGGAACGCAACACCCGGCTGTACGGCGTCGCCTACGCGATCGACCAGCTCGGGGACGTCTACCTGGCGGGCCGGCTGCCCCTGGAGGCGTTGGCCGCGGACACCGTCGACCGGCTGCTCGGGACGGTGCTGGAGAACGCCGACGAGCCCTTCAACACACTGCTGGAGCTGGGCTTCGCGTCGGCCATCCGGCGCGAGTGGGAGTGGCGGACCAAGCGCGGGGAGTCCACCCGCAACCTGGCCGCCTTCGCCCACCTCGCCGCCCCGGCGGCCGAGTAACGATCGGCCCGGCCGCCGCTCAGGAGCCCGTGGAGGCCGACGCCGGCGCCGGCGCCGATGCCGGCTCGGGCCCGGTGTCGGCGGGGCCGCCGACCGCCGTCGTGCCGTTCCGGCGGCCCGGGACGGCGGCGGCCGTCGCCGCTCCGGGCCGCCGGCCCAGCACCGCGTACCCGGCCGCCGCCACCGTGCCGCAGACCGCGCAGGAGCCCCACACCGCCGTGCTGCCGACCCACTCCAGCAGCACACCGCCGACCGCCGGGCCCAGGAACGAGGCGAGCGACCAGGAAAGCGAATAGACGCCCTGGTAGCGGCCTCGGGCGTGGGTCGGTGACAACTCCGCGATCAGGCCCATCATGGTCGGCGCGTTCAGGATCTCGCCGATCGTCCACACCGCGACGGTGAACGCGTAGAACCACGCGGACGACCCGGCGAGCGCGGTCAGCCCGAAGCCCCAGCCGATGAACAGCGCGCTGGCGACCAGCAGGGCCGTCCGGTCGCGGCCCTCCATCCACCGGGTGAGCGGGATCTGAAGCAGCACGATCAGCAGACCGTTGAGCCCGATCACCAGGCCGTACTGGACGGAGGTGATGCCCGCCAGGCCCATGTCCACGGCGAGCGTGGTGCTGCCCTGCTGGGCGACCAGGGCGAGCAGCAGGTTGAGCGCCACCACCGTCATGAAGCGGGTGTCCCGGAACACCGTG
Organism: Kitasatospora sp. NPDC087315; assembly: GCF_044744345.1. Classification (NCBI taxonomy): domain Bacteria; kingdom Bacillati; phylum Actinomycetota; class Actinomycetes; order Kitasatosporales; family Streptomycetaceae; genus Kitasatospora; species Kitasatospora sp. NPDC087315. The sequence continues at coordinate 205,273 of NZ_JBIUYD010000007.1, forward strand.
CCGAGGCCGATCCTCGGTTCGTCCGGTCGGCCGACCGGCTCGGCCGGCCTGGTCTCCGGGATCCGGATGAAGATCACCACCGCGCAGATCAGGGTGGAGAGCGCGTCCAGCAGGAAGAGAGTGAGGTAGCCGTGGGTGGCGATCAGGCCGGCGGCCGCCGCCGAGAGGCCGAAGCCGATGTTGATCGCCCAGTAGTTCAGCGAGTAGGCGCGGACCCGGTCCTCGGGGGGCACGATGTCCGCGATGATCGCCGAGGTGGCCGGCCGGGTCGCGTTGTTGCAGAGGCCGACCAGGAAGACGACCACGGCGATGGCCACCTGACCGTCCGTGAAGCCGAGCACCGCCGTGAACAGGGCGGTGCCCAACTGGGCGGCGACCAGTGTGGGGCGGCGCCCGATCCGGTCGGTCAGCACGCCGGCGCCCACCGCCGAGATCGACGAACCCAGGCCGAAGAGCGCCGCGACCAGGCCCGCGTACGAGGGCGGATAGCCCCGGCTGGTGGTCAGATAGAGCGACAGGAACGGGACCACGAACCCGCCGAGCTTGTTGATCAGGGTCGAGGTCCAGAGCCACCAGAACTGCCGGGGCAGCCCGCCCATCGTCTCGCCCGCCGCTCTTCGGATCCGGTCGGTGAGGGGCAGGTCGGACGAGGCGGGCATGCGGGGCTCCCCGGGGCGGCAGGCGGCGTTGGCAGGGTGTCCGCTGGGCGGGGCAGGCGGAACCGCCCAGCAGATAGGTAAGAGTCAAAACTGCTGAGCACACATTACACATGGCCATAGGTCCCGACCAGGGGTTTTCCGGGCTCCACTAAGCTGGGGGCCATGGCTGACACGACGTACCGACTCATCCTGCTCCGTCACGGCGAGAGCCAGTGGAACCAGAAGAACCTGTTCACCGGTTGGGTCGACGTCGACCTCAACGAGAAGGGCGAGAAGGAGGCCGCGCGCGGTGGCGAGCTCCTCGCCGCCGAGGGTCTGCTCCCCGACGTGCTGCACACCTCGCTGCTGCGCCGCGCGATCCGGACCTCGCAGATCGCCCTGGACAAGGCCGACCGCCACTGGATCCCGGTCAGCCGCAGCTGGCGCCTCAACGAGCGGCACTACGGCGCGCTCCAGGGCAAGGACAAGGCCCAGACCCTGGCCGAGTTCGGTGAGGAGCAGTTCCAGCTCTGGCGCCGCTCGTACGACACCCCGCCGCCGGTGCTCGCCGACGGCGCCGAGTACTCGCAGGCCGGTGACGCCCGTTACGCCGACATCCCGAGCGAGCTGCGTCCGCGCACCGAGTGCCTGAAGGACGTCGTCGAGCGGATGCTCCCGTACTGGTACGACGCCATCGTGCCGGACCTGGCCGCCGGCCGGACCGTCCTGGTCACCGCGCACGGCAACAGCCTGCGCGCGCTGGTCAAGCACCTCGACGGCATCTCGGACGAGGACATCGCCGGCCTCAACATCCCGACCGGCATCCCGCTGGTGTACGAGCTGGACGCCGACTTCAAGCCCGTCACCAAGGGCGGCCGCTACCTCGACGCGGAGGCCGCCGCCGCCGCCATCGAGGCGGTCAAGAACCAGGGCAAGAAGTAAGCCCGAAGACGTAACGGCCCCTCACCTGCGCGTATGGCGCTGGTGAGGGGCCGTCGTCATTTCCGGACCGGCTGTGGGCCGTCAGCCTTGGTGATCCCGGGGCTTGAACACCTCCCCGATCGCCTTCCGGGCCCGGTGCCGGCTGTTCCGGCATCAGGTGGACGTAAAAGCGGCCGCGCAGGCGCTCAGGGCCCCGGGGTGCGGGGCCTCGGGGGTGCAGGGTTCTCAGTGGCCGCAGCAGCCGCCGCTGACGCCACCGCACTGGCAGGGGGCGCCGGACTGGCAGCCGCAGCCGCAGCCCGGGCCACAACCGCAGCCGGCCGCGAGGACGGGCAGCAGGTTCGGGGTGGGCGGCTCAACGGTGGCGTGTGCCGGTGCCGGTCGGGTCGGGTTTGCCTTCATCGCGCTGGCTCCTCCTTGTGACGGGCACACTTCGGTGCCTACGGCATCGAGTGAAACCGCCAATCGGAGGGAGCGTCAACAGGCGCGCAGTGGTGGGGAGCCCGAGAGGTCGTGCGCCCCCACCACTCCTGTTCGAGGTTTACTCACCCTCCGGGGGGAGCCCCGTCGCCGGGGCCCCACCCCTGAGGCCCCACCCCGGGGGGCCCAGGCGCCGAGGCCCCCGGCGGCCTCACTCCCCAGCGGCGGCGGCGGCCTCCGTGGAGGCCACGAACTCGTCCACGTGCTCACCGGTGACCAGGTACACCACCCGCTTGGCGACCGACACCGCGTGGTCCGCGAACCGCTCGTAGTAGCGGCCGACCAGGGTGACGTCGACGGCCGTCTCGATGCCGTGGTGCCAGCGGTCGTCGATCAGGTGCGCGAACAGTTCGCGGTGCAGCGCGTCGATCGCGTCGTCGTCCTGCTCCAGCTCCAGTGCCTTGTCGACGTCCTTGGTGGCGATCACCAGGCCGACCTTGGCCACCAGACGCTGGGCGAGCTGCCCCATCTCCAGCACCGTCGCGTGCAGGTCCGCCGGCACCGCCGACTCGGGGTAGCGCAGCCGGGCCACCTTGGCCACGTGCCGGGCCAGGTCGCCGCAGCGCTCCAGGTCGGCGCTCATCCGCAGCGAGGTGACGACGATGCGCAGATCGGTGGCGACCGGCTGCTGGCGGGCGAGCAGGTCGATGGCCCGGTTCTCCAGGTCATGGTGCAGGTCGTTGACCTTCTCGTCGGCGGCGATCACGCTCTCCGCCAGCGCCAGGTCCGCATCGAGGAGCGCGGTGGTGGCCCGGCCCAGGGCCGAACCGACCAGCCGGGCCATCTCGACCAGGCTGTCGCCGATCGAGTCGAGTTCCTCGTGGTACGCGTCGCGCATGCTCTCTCCTCAGTAGCTGTGTCGGTGGCGGTGCCGACCGGTCGTCCCGTACGACCGTCGGTCCGGCCTTCGGGTAACCGCTGCTGGTGGCGCGAATCGTACGCGCGCACCGGGGGCGACAGGCGGGTGTCCGGTCCGTCGCCCCTTCCCGCACTGGCTGCCCGGCCAACTCTGGGCCGTCCGGGCGACCACGCACGACCCGTGCGGTGAACCGGCAGCTACGTGAAGGTGAATTCTCGGCAACGTCCAGCCGATGCCTTGATCCGATCCTTGGGGAGCGCCCTGGCCGTGCGCTTAGGCTGGCCGCATGGACGTGAATGTGGCCGCCGCCGCTGCCTGCGCCATAGCCGGGCTCGGAGTCGGCCTCACGGCCTCCATCGCATTCCGCTGGAGCGAGCGCGAACAGGCCAGGGGCAGGAACAGCGGCACCAGCGGCAGAAGCAGTGGTCGGCACCAGGGGCTGAGCGCCCCCACCCATGAGGCCCCGCTGCCTCCGGGGGTCGACACGGTGCTCTCCGTGCTGCGCTCCTGCGCGATCGTGCTCGGCGACGGCGACGAGGTGGTCAAGGCCAGCTCGGCGGCGTACGCGATGGGCCTGGTGCGGGGCGGCGCGGTCGCCGTCGACCAGATGCTCTCGCTGGCCCGCGCCACCCGCCGGGACGGCGAGATCCGCCAGGTCGAGCTGGAGCTGCCGCGCCCGGGCACCGCGCGCGCCGTCGAACCGCTCGCGGTGTCGGTGCGGGTGGCCCCGCTGGGCTCCCGGCTGGTCCTGGTCCTGGTCGAGGACCAGACCGAGCGCCGCCGGGTCGAGGCGGTCCGGCGCGACTTCGTCGCCAATGTCAGCCATGAGCTCAAGACTCCGGTCGGCGCCCTGTCGCTGCTCTCCGAGGCGGTCGCCGACGCGGCGGACGACCCGGAGGCGGTCCAGCGCTTCGCCGGCCGGATGCAGATCGAGGCGACCAGGCTGGCCAGCCTGGTGCAGGAGATCATCGACCTCTCCCGGGTCCAGGACGACCGGCTGATGGTCGACCCCGAGCCGGTCGCGGTGGACGAACTGATCGTCGAGGCGATCGACCGCTGCCGCCAGCAGGCCGCCGCCAAACAGATCCTGATCGCCGCCGGCGGCATCGCCGGCCTCTACCTGTACGGCAACCGCGGCCAGCTGGCCGCCGCCCTCGGCAACCTGGTCGAGAACGCCGTCAACTACAGCCCGCCGCGGACCAGGGTCGCGATCGCCACCCGCCGGATCTCCAGCGCCGCCGCCCTCGGCGAGGCCGACGGTGAGCTGATCGAGATCTCGGTGACCGACCAGGGCATGGGCATCTCCGAGAAGGACCGCGAGCGGGTCTTCGAACGCTTCTACCGCGTCGACCCGGCCCGCTCCCGGGCCACCGGCGGCACCGGCCTCGGCCTCTCCATCGTCAAGCACGTGGCCGCCTCGCACGGCGGTACGGTCTCGGTGTGGAGCGTCGAGGGCCAGGGTTCCACCTTCACCCTGCGCCTGCCCGCCGGTCAGGCCCCCGCCACCGACACGACCGACGCCGGACCGACCGCCGCCACGGCGTCGCCGGCGGCACCGAGGACCCTCACCACGGACCGGACGGCCAGCACGGGCCGCGCGGACCGGTCGCTCCCCGCCGGGGAGCGGGAAGAACCCCTGTCAGAGACAACCCAGCTTGCCCCGGAGGCCTGATCGTGACCCGAGTACTGGTGGTCGAGGACGAGGAGTCGTTCAGCGACGCTCTCTCGTACATGCTCCGCAAGGAAGGCTTCGAGGTGGCCATCGCCGCCACCGGCCCCGACGCGCTCGAGCAGTTCGAACGGAACGGCGCCGACCTCGTCCTGCTCGACCTGATGCTGCCGGGGCTGCCCGGCACCGAGGTCTGCCGCCAGCTCCGAGTGCGCTCGAACGTCCCGGTGATCATGGTCACCGCCAAGGACAGCGAGATCGACAAGGTGGTCGGCCTGGAGATAGGCGCGGACGACTACGTCACCAAGCCGTACTCCACCCGGGAGCTGGTCGCCCGGATCCGCGCGGTGCTGCGCCGCCGCGGCGAGGACGGCGGCGCCGGTGACAACGGCGGCGGCCCCGGCGCGCTGGAGGCGGGCCCGGTCCGGATGGACGTCGACCGGCACGTGGTCACGGTGGACGGTGCCAAGGTCGACCTGCCGCTGAAGGAGTTCGACCTGCTGGAGATGCTGCTGCGCAACGCCGGCCGGGTGCTCACCCGGATGCAGCTGATCGACCGGGTCTGGGGCGCGGACTACGTCGGCGACACCAAGACCCTGGACGTCCACGTCAAGCGACTGCGGGCGAAGATCGAGCCGGACCCGGGCGCGCCGCGCTACCTGGTCACCGTGCGTGGCCTCGGCTACAAGTTCGAGCCGTAAACCGCGTCTGGCCCGGCACCGGCCACCGAACCGGTGCCGGGCCAGACGAAAGACCCCCTCCGGCAAGCGCCGGAGGGGGTCTTCTCGTACTGCCGCGCCCGGGCGGGCGGACGTCAGTGGGTGCCGGCGGGGGTGGTGGTGGCACCGGACGGCGTGGTCGCACCGGCGGGTGTCGTCACCGGGGCGGTCGCCCCCGGGGTGGTGGCGGCCGGGGAGCCGACGGCCTTGGACGGCGCGGCCGCCGGGCCGGCGGTCGGGCCCCAGCCCTTGTACAGGCCCTTGTTCGGGCTGACGGCGGCCTGGGTCTCGACCTTGCTCCCGTCCTTGAAGGCGAAGGCGGTGGGCACGAAGCCGCCGACGTTCACGCTGACGGAAGCGACCTTGGCGGACGGGTTGCCACTCCCGCCGAGCAGCACCGCGCCGCCGGCCGGGACGACGATGCTGCTCAGCGGAGCGCCCTTGTCGTCGGCGAAGACCGCGCCGGCACCGTTGCCGACGGTGATGGACTGCAGCTCGGCCGGCTCGGTCCCGGTGTTGCTGATGTTCACCGTCACATTGGCGGGGCCGGTGTGCTCGCCCGAGGACTCGTCCCCGGTCACGACGACGATGTTGTTCAGTCGGAGGGTGGTGCCGAGTGTCGCCGAGGCGTTGTCGGGCTTGATCTCCAGAGTTTCCGGCGTGTTGCCGGCCGCGCAGGAGGACAGCGAAACGATGGCAAGGGCGGCGATGGCGGCGATGCTGCCGCGTCGAAGGCTGCGGCTCACGGCGGCGGCTTCTCCTAGGTCGCGTGGCGGATGGTCAGGCCTCAGATTATCGACCCCACTTATACGCCCCTCACGGGGTGGTCCCCCGTGTCGTGCGCCGAAGGTTCGTGGGGCCCCCATACGGCGGCACTTCCGCGTGTTCAGGTCAACAGTCGACCAAGATCGGATCACGATCGGGAAACGGCCCGATAAACGGTGAAAACCCAAGATCCAATCACGGTTTCGGGAGTGTTGCCGCAGGTTTCGGCAAGCGCCGGAACCGCCTCCGACCTGCGGGAAGCCCCCGCCGAAGGCCGGTCGCAGCACGTCATGGGGGTCCTTGTCAAGCCCCGAGACCGGCCCTGACCTGCGAAAACGCCCTTCGGGTGCGCCGAAAAGCGTGTTATTCTGGAAAGCCACGGAAGGGGTCCTGTCACATGACGTTCAAGGTTGGCGACACGGTGGTCTACCCCCATCACGGGGCCGCGCTGATCGAGGCCATCGAAATTCGCCAGATCAAAGGTGTGGACAAGACCTACCTGGTGCTCAAGGTGCAGCAGGGAGACCTGACGCTCCGCGTGCCCGCTGAGAACGCGGAGTTCGTCGGCGTTCGCGATGTGGTCGGCCAGGAAGGTCTGGACCGGGTCTTCGAGGTGCTCCGCGCACCGTACACCGAAGAGCCGACCAACTGGTCCCGTCGCTACAAGGCGAACCTGGAGAAGCTCGCCTCGGGTGACGTTATCAAGGTCGCCGAGGTTGTGCGCGATCTCTGGCGTCGCGAGCGCGAGCGCGGTCTCTCGGCCGGCGAGAAGCGCATGCTCGCCAAGGCTCGCCAGATTCTCGTCAGCGAGCTGGCGCTGGCCGAGAACACCAACGAGGACAAGGCGGAGACGCTGCTCGACGAGGTCCTCGCCTCGTAGCGCAGTCGGGCTGCCGCCCGCCCGCTCACAGCGCCCGATGTCGGCGCGCCACTCACCGGATGTGATGTCCTGCGAGTGGTGCATTGACACCTCGGGCGCTGAGGCGTGTCCGGACGACGCCTCTCACCCCGAGCCGACCCGGGCATGCAAGATCGTTTCTGCTGTTCTGCGGGCGGCGGGACCATGGTTCTTCGGAAGGGGTCCACCCGCCCGTCGTGCACGCCATGGCCATACCCACTTCGCCGAAGGAGTGAAACCTGAACGCCACAGCAGCAGTCGCAGCAGCAGTGGTGCCCGCCGCCGGACGCGGCGAGCGGCTGGGGCCCGGCGCCCCCAAGGCCCTGCGGGAACTGGGCGGAGTGCCGCTCCTGGTGCACGCCGTGCGGGCGCTGGCCCGCAGCCGGGCGGTCGGCCTGGTCGTGGTGGCCGCGCCGGCGGACGGGGTGGCCGAGGTGGCCGCCCTGCTCGACAGTCACGGTCTGGACGGCAAGGACATCCGGGTGGTGGCCGGCGGGGCGACCCGCCAGGAGTCGGTCCGGCTCGGCCTCGCCGTGATCCCGGCCGAGGTGGAGATCGTCCTGGTGCACGACGCGGCCCGCCCGCTCGTCCCGGTCGAGGTGGTGGACGCCGTCGCGGCCGCCGTCCGGGGCGGGGCCGAGGCCGTGGTGCCCGCCGTGCCGCTCGCCGACACCGTGAAGCGGGTCGAGCCGAGGTCCGGCGGGCCGGAACCGGTGCTCGACACGCCCGACCGGGCCACTCTGCGCGCGGTCCAGACCCCGCAGGGCTTCCGCCGGACGACGCTGGTCGAGGTGCACGCCAAGGCGCTGGCCGAGGAGAGCGCGGGCGGCGCGGGCGCGCTGCCGCCGGTCACCGACGACGCCGGCCTGGTGGAGCGCTTCGGCGGCCCGGTGGTCGTGGTGCCCGGCCACGAGGAGGCGTTCAAGGTGACCCGTCCGCTGGACCTCGTGCTCGCCGAGGCCGTACTCGCCCGCAGGAGGGCCTCCGATGGCTACTGACCCGATCCTGCCCCGTATCGGCATCGGCACCGATGTGCACGCCTTCGAGGCCGGGCGCCCGCTCTGGGTGGCCGGCCTGGAGTGGCCGGGCGCCGAGTACGGCCTGGCCGGGCACTCGGACGCCGACGTGGCCGCGCACGCCTCCTGCGACGCGCTGTTCTCGGCCGCCGGGATCGGCGATCTGGGCGCGCACTTCGGTACCGACCGGCCGGAGTGGTCCGGCGCGTCCGGCGTGACGCTGCTCGGCGAGGCGGCCCGGCTGGTCCGCGCGGCGGGATTCGAGATCGGCAACGTCTCGGTCCAGGTGATCGGGATCCGGCCGAAGATCGGCAAGCGCCGGGACGAGGCGCAGGCCGCGCTCTCGGCGGCGGTGGGCGCGCCGGTCTCGGTCTCCGGCACCACCACCGACGGTCTCGGCCTGACCGGCCGGGCCGAGGGGCTGGCGGCGATCGCCACCGCCCTGGTCTACGAGCGCCGCTGAACCCGAGGGGCCGCGGGCGGGCCCCTCGGGAATAACCGTCGGGTGACGGGTGTTCAGAAGCCTTTGCCGGGGCCCGGGTCGCTACCGTTCGACGCGGGCCCCGCGAGGCCAGGCCCTCGCTACCGGGCCCGCGTCCGACGCCGCGTGACGAGAAGAGGTTCCCGATGACCGCCCATCTCACCGACCAGGCCAAAGCCCTGATCGACGGCAAGAGTTTCGCCGTGGTCTCCACCGTCCAGCCGGACGGCAGCCCCCAGTCCTCCGTGGTCTGGGTGGCGCGGGACGGCGACGACATTCTGTTCTCCACCGTCGAGGGCCGCCGCAAGCACCTCAACCTGGTGAAGGACCCGCGGGCCTCCCTGCTGGTCAACCCGCCGGAGAACCCGTACTCCTACGTCGAGGTGCGCGGCTCCGTCACCGTCACGCGGGAGGGCGGCAGGGAGCTGATCGACCAGCTGGCGCGGAAGTACCAGGGGGCGGACTCCTACGGCTTCGACGGCCCGGACGACGTCCGCGTGGTCGTCCGGCTCACCCCGCACAAGGTGGTCGGCCACCTCTGAGCCGACCCTGAGCGGAGGGGGTGCCTCCTCCCCGTCATGGAGAAGAAACGGCGCTGCCGCGGTATTGACATTTGAGAATGTCGCGGGGCACCCCCTGCTGCCCACTACGCTTGACGCTGTGAGCATTCGCCTGTACGACACCAGCACCCGCCAGGTACGCGACTTCGTCCCGCTTGTACCGGGTTGTGTCTCGATCTACCTGTGTGGCGCTACCGTCCAGGCGGCCCCGCACATCGGGCACATCCGGTCCGGCCTGAACTTCGACATCATGCAGCGGTGGTTCGCCTACCGCGGCTACCAGGTGACCTTCGCCCGGAACGTCACCGACATCGACGACAAGGTCATCGCCAAGGAGCGCCAGCTCGGCACGCCCTGGTGGCAGATCGCCTATGCCAACGAGCGGGCCTTCAACGACGGCTACTCGGTGCTGGGCTGCCTGCCCCCGACCGTCGAGCCGCGGGCCACCGGGCACATCCCCGAGATGATCGAGATGATGCAGGCGCTCATCGCCAAGGGCCACGCCTACGCGGCCGACGGCAACGTCTACTTCGACGTGAAGTCCTTCCCCGAGTACCTGTCGCTCTCCAACCAGAAGCTGGAGAACCTGCGCCAGCCCGAGGGCGAGGGCGAGACCGGCAAGCGGGACCCGCGCGACTTCGCGATGTGGAAGGCCGCCAAGCCGGGCGAGCCCAGCTGGAACACCCCGTGGGGCTGCGGCCGTCCCGGCTGGCACCTGGAGTGCTCCGCGATGGCGCACAAGTACCTGGGCCGGGCGTTCGACATCCACGGCGGCGGGATCGACCTGATCTTCCCGCACCACGAGAACGAGATCGCGCAGTCCAAGGCGTACGGCGACGATTTCGCCAATTTCTGGGTCCACAACGCCTGGGTCACCATGAGCGGCGAGAAGATGAGCAAGTCGCTCGGCAACTCGGTGCTGGTCTCCGAGATGGTCGGGCGCTGGCGTCCGATCGTGCTCCGCTACTACCTGGCGGCCCCGCACTACCGCTCGACCATCGAGTACAGCGAGGAGTCGCTGCGCGAGGCCGAGGCCGGATTCGGCCGGATCGAGGGCTTCGTCCAGCGCGTGGTCGAGCGCTTCGGCCCGGTCGACGCCGCGCCCGAGGTGCCGCCGGCCTTCGCCGAGTCGATGGACGACGACCTGGGCGTGCCGCAGGCGCTGGCCATCGTGCACACCGCCGTCCGCCAGGGCAACAGCGCCCTCACCGCGGACGACAAGGAGAACGCGGTGGCGCGTCTGGCCGAGGTCCGTGCGATGCTCGGAGTGCTGGGTCTCGACCCGCTCGACCGGCAGTGGGCCGGGGCGGAGCGCGGCGAGGACCTGCACGGCGTGGTCGACTCGCTGGTCCGCCTCGTCCTGGAGCAGCGACAGGCGGCCCGGGCCCGCAAGGACTTCGCCACCGCGGATGCCATCCGCGACCAGCTCGGCCTGGCCGGGCTGGCGATCGAGGACACCCCGTCCGGCCCGCGCTGGACGATCAACAGCCAGTAACCCCATCTGACCATGGGGTGAGGGTGGGCCGTACCGGACCGGTGCGGCCCTCCCGCATGACGTAGCGCATGCCGTCGGCCGTCACCGGTCTCACCGGGGCGGCCGGGCATGCCGGACAGACAGGAAGTACAGCCATGGCCGGCAACAGCCAGCGCAGGAACCGCCGCAACGCCGGATCGAAGAAGGGCGCGTCTGTCGGTACCGGCGGCCACAGCCGGAAGGCACTCCAGGGCAAGGGCCCGACCCCGCCCGGCGCCGAGCGCAAGGGCCACCCGAAGCAGCGTGCCGCCAACGCCGCGGTCAAGCGCGAGCGCGACGCCAAGGCGCGGGCCGGCATGCGCCGCAGCGGTGGCGGCGGTCGTGGCGGCCGGGGCGGGGCGGGCGCCGCCGAGCTGGTCGTCGGCCGGAACTCGGTGGTCGAGGCCCTGCAGGGCGGCGTACCGGCCACCGCGCTGTACGTCATGCAGTTCATCGACACCGACGACCGGGTCAGGGACGCCTTCCAGGCCGCCAACGACCGCGGCATCCCGCTGATGGAGGCCCCGCGCCCGCAGCTGGACCAGATGACCGGCGGCCTGAACCACCAGGGCCTGGTGCTCCAGGTCCCGCCGTACGAGTACGCGCACCCCGAGGACCTGCTCGGCGAGGCCGCGGACGCCGGCCAGGACGCGCTGATCATGGCGCTGGACGGCGTCACCGACTCGCGCAACCTCGGCGCCGTGGTCCGCTCCGCCGCCGCCTTCGGCGCGCACGGCGTGGTCATCCCCGAGCGCCGGGCGGCCGGGATGACCGCCGGTGCCTGGAAGACCTCCTCCGGTGCCGCGGCGCGGCTGTCCGTCGCCCGTGCCACCAACCTGACCCGGGCGCTGGAGGCCTACCAGAAGGCCGGCCTGCTGGTGGTCGGCCTGGCCGCCGACGGCGAGGCCGAGATCGGTGACCTGGAGGCGCTGACCGGCCCGGTCGTGATCGTCGCGGGCAGCGAGGGCAAGGGCCTGTCCCGGCTGGTCTCGGAGACCTGCGACATCCGGGTGCGGATCCCGATGCCGGGTGCCACCGAGTCGCTGAACGCCGGTGTCGCGGCGGGCATCGTGCTGTACGAGGCCGCGCGGCTGCGGAGCAAGGTCGGCTGAGCCGCCGGGCCGGAGGAGCGTCGGCGGAGTGCCTGACGCCGCCGCGTCCGCGCCGATCACACGGGGTGTGCGGCGCGCAGGAGATCTTCTGAACTCTCCGCAATCCTGGTGAAAGCGATCGGGCCCGACCGGGCCCGATCGCTTTTCTCATGATCACTTCAAGTGTGCGCCGGATGTCCACTCGGGAGAGTGTCCTAACCGGGGGTCGCCCGTTAGACGGGCGTGGACACCAGAACACCTCGGCGCCCCCTGTTCGGCGAAGGCAGCACCGGGATAGACGCGGGCCCCGGCCTCAATACGGTCAAGGTGCCGTCCGACCCCGCGCGCCTCAGCATCACCCAGGCGAGCTTCCGGCTCCGGCTCGGCGCCCCGGTGGCGCCGCTGATCGAGGCCCCGGCCGGACTGCTGTCCACCGGTGCCGCGTTCGGCGACCCGTACGCCACCCAGGGCCTGATCCGCCGTCCGCTGGTCACCCCGCAGGTGATCGTGCCCGCCTCCGCCGTGCCGGCCCTCGCGGGGGCCGGCGGCGGGGCCGCGCCGCGCCGCAAGGGCCGGGTCACCGCCGTCACCTGGACCGGCCAGGCACCCCCCGGGGACCTCGCGGCCACCCAACTGCTGGAGGCCGTCCGGCTGACCGGCGTACCGGCACCGGCCAGGGGCGGCACGGCCGTGGTCGGCGACGACACCCGGCTGATCCCGCCGTACGCGGGCGCCCGCACCGTCCCGCGCCAGCCGCGCGAGGGCGGGGGCACCGCCACCGAGGCCGGCCACGGCCCGGTCGGCGCGCCGCAGGGCTGGACACCCAGCGGCGAGCTGCCCGAGGTCTCCGCGACGGCGGGCGACGCCAGGCAGCCCTGGTACCCCGGCCGCCGGGTCGACCTCGGCCTGGTGCTGCTGCCGCTGCGCGCCGTACTCGGCTCGCTCTCCGTCTACGCCGGGTTCAGCAAGCTCTGCGACCCGGTGTACTTTGACGGCGGCGAGCGCGGCTCGATGATGCGCTGGCTCTCCTCGCTGCACCCATGGAAGGTCGCCGAGCCGCTGCTGGCCTTCGCCATGGCGCACCCGGTGGGCTCCGGCCTGGTGGTGTCGTTCGCCGAGATCGTGGTCGGCGTGCTGACCGTCCTCGGCCTCTGGCAGCGACTCGCGGCCGGCGCGGCGATGCTCCTCTCCGCCGTGCTGCTGTTCACCGTCAGCTGGCGGGCCGTGCCGGTCTACGACACGCCCGACCTGATCTTCCTCGCGGCGTGGAGCCCGCTGCTGATCGCCGGTGCGCCGTTCGCCTCGCTGGACGGGCGGCTCAACCTGGAGGCCTGGCGGCGGCACGGCTCCGGGGCCCCGGCGGCGCTGCGCCGCCGGGTACTGCGCCGGGGCGCGGTGGTCACCGCGGTGGTCGTCGGTCTGACCCTGCTGCTCGGCTCCATGCTGGGTGCGGCGGTACGGACCGGCAGCCGGCCGCACCCGGCGCCGTCCCGGCCGGCCACCGACTACGGCACCCCGATCTGGCCCAGCGGCGGACCGTCCGTCGCCCCCGGCGGGCCGGGCCCGTCCGCCTCGCCCTCGCCCGGGGGCCCGCGCCCGGGAGCTCCCGCGCCCAGTGGTTCGTCCGGACCGCCGTCCACCGCCCCGGCCTCGCCGAAGGCCGCGACGGCCACCCCGACCGGCAAGGCGCGTTCGACCAAGCCGGAGGGCGGTGCGAGCCCGGCCCCGTCGACGGCGGCGTCGGGCGGCCCGGCGTCGGCCGGGGCGGCGCCCGCGCAGCGCAGCAGTCCGGCCCCGGGCGGCGGCTCGGGGTCGGCGTCCAGGCCCAGCCCCAGCGGTGGTGCGGCCTCCGGGTCGGGCCCCGGTCTGCTCGGCGGGGTGCTGGGCAGCGGGCCGCTGGCCGAGCTGTCCGGTGCCGACGGCCGGTCCTCGCGGCCGGGTTCGCCGACGTCCACCTGACGGGCCGTCCGGCCCCTCGGGGCGGACACACCGGCCGGGTGCTCCATGGGGGAGCACCCGGCCGGTGTGCTGTCCGCCGCGCGGGGCCTTGAGCCGGTCCTGGCGGCCTGCCCTACTGCGGGGCGCGGCCGGCCCCGGCGGCGAGCTCCTTGGCCGCCTCGGTGAGGTCCTTCGCGGTGTCGATGGCGCGCCAGTAGACGCCCTGCGGCAGCTGGTAGCCCGCCAGCCGCTTGCCCCGGGCCAACTGGGGGAAGGTGGTGCGCTCGTGGTCGCCGACGTCCGGCAGCAGCTCCGCGAACTCCGGGCTGAACACGTACAGGCCGGCGTTGATGAGGAACGGCGAGGGCGGGGCCTCGATGAAGTCCAGCACGTTGCCGAACTGGTCCGTCTCCACCGCGCCCCACGGGATGCGCGGGCGGGCCAGCGCGAGCGTCGCGACGGCGTCCCGCTCGTAGTGGAAGGCCGCCATGTCGCGCAGGCTGAAGCGGGTCCAGATGTCGCCGTTGGTGGCGTACCAGGGCTCGTCCGGGCGGGGCAGCGCCTTGGCGGCGTGCTTGAGGCCGCCGCCACGGCCGAGCGGCTCGGCCTCGACGACGGTGCGGACGTTCAGCGGCAGGTCGGCCTTGTCGAGCCACTCCTCCAGCACGTCGGCCAGATGCCCGCAGGAGATGACCACGTCGGTGACGTCCTCGGAAGCGAGCCAGGCCAGCTGGTGCCCCAGGATCGGCGTGCCCGTGCCCGGTATCTCCACCAGCGGCTTCGGGCGGTCGTCCGTGTAGGGCCGCAGCCGGGAGCCCTGGCCGCCGGCCAGGATGACGGCCTGCGTCACGGCCGGCCGGGCGCTCGCCCCGGCGGACGGGGCCGGCAGGGGCTGCGGGGACGTGAGGTCGGCGGTGGGGCCGGAGTCAGCGGTCATGCCTGAACAATAGGCGCGCCCCGCGATGGACTCATAGGGCTGTCTGACAAACCCTAGCCCGCGATACCCGATGCGAACGAGCCGTCGCATACCGGGCGGGCGAAGGAGCGGGCCCGCTGGACGTCGCCCTGGTACTTGCGCACCGCGGCCTTGCCCAGCTCGGTGGCGAGCGAGGAGCAGTACGGCGTCAGCGACGGCTGCTCCCGCATCGAACGCTCCAGCAGGTCCAGCGCGGAGCCCGGGTTGTGCGCGCGCAGCTCGTCCAGCAGCGCGACGCGCAGCGACTCCTGGGGAGCCAGGCCGTCCTGGGGCTTGCCGGCTCCGGAGGCCCGGCCGATCCCGGCGCCGTCGCCGCTGGACGCGGCCACGACCTGCTGGTCGAGCCCGGTCGGAGGGGCCCACGGCACCCTGGTCACGGCGAGGGTGCCGGTGGTCACCAGGACGACGGGCAGGGTGAGGGCGATGGTCTGGCCGATACGGCGAACAAGCTGCTTCACGATCAGGAGAGTAGCGCTGAGTGTGGTCCGGATTGCCCTCCGTTACCCCATCGAGTGACATCGTGTCCGGGTTCGTCCCCTCACCGTGTTGACGCGGCGGCGCTCCGGGCGGGGAAGCGGGTGCCGGTGACCCTGCGGGCCCGGGGTCGGCCGAGGGCTGCCGAGGCGACGGAGCACCCCCGACACGACGGAGCCCCGTCGGACCACGGGTGGTCCGACGGGGCTCCGGCCGCTGTCCTGCGCGGGCCTCAGCTGGAGAGGCGGGCGCCGGTGCTGGTGGAGAAGACGTGGGTCTCGTTGGCGATCGGCACCACGTGAATGGTCTCGCCGCGCTGCGGGACCTGACGGCCGTGCACGCGCACGACCAGGTCCCGGTCCTCGCCGCCGATCTTGGTGGTGCCGTAGACGAAGCCGTCCGAGCCGAGCTCCTCGACCACGTTGACGGTGACGGCGACGCCCTCGATGCCGCCCGACGGGACGACCTCGAAGTGCTCCGGGCGGATGCCGACGGTCACGGTCTTGTCGGTGCCGGAGCCGGCCAGGTCCTCGCGGGAGATGTTGACGACCGAGCCGCCGAACTTCACGCCGCCGTCGACCAGGGGCACCTCGACCAGGTTCATCGCCGGCGAGCCGATGAAGCCGGCGACGAAGAGGTTGGCGGGCCGGTCGTACATGGTGCGCGGGCTGTCCACCTGCTGCAGCACGCCGCCCTTGAGCACCGCGACGCGGTCACCCATGGTGAGCGCCTCGGTCTGGTCGTGGGTGACGTACACCGTGGTGATGCCCAGGCGGCGCTGCAGGCCGGCGATCTGGGTACGGGTCGAGACGCGGAGCTTGGCGTCCAGGTTCGACAGCGGCTCGTCCATCAGGAAGACCTGCGGCTCGCGGACGATGGCACGGCCCATCGCGACACGCTGGCGCTGACCGCCGGAGAGCGCCTTCGGCTTGCGGTCCAGGAACTCGGTGAGGTCGAGGATCTTCCCGGCCTCCTCGACCTTGGCGCGGATCTCCGCCTTGTTGACGCCCGCGATCTTGAGCGCGAAGCCCATGTTCTCGGCGACGGTCATGTGCGGGTACAGCGCGTAGTTCTGGAACACCATCGCGATGTCCCGGTCCTTCGGCGGCAGGTGCGTGACGTCGCGGTCGCCGATGCGGATCGCACCGCTGTTGACGTCCTCCAGGCCGGCCAGCATCCGGAGGCTGGTCGACTTGCCGCAACCCGAGGGGCCGACCAGCACGAGGAACTCGCCGTCCTCGATCTGCAGGTCCAGCGCGTCCACCGAGGGCTTGTCGGCCCCGGGGTAGACACGGGTCGCCTTGTCGTACGTCACAGAAGCCATGGCTGTGCTCTCCTTCACCGGCAGGAACGTGCCGGACGATCCGAGTAAAGGGCGGATGTCGTACCCGTCGGCCCGTCAAGTGGTCTGAACCACTGTGCGAACCGACTCCCGGCGACGCTACCTGCGCTTCCGTCGCTTGTCAGCCCCCAGCAAGCCCGATTTCGGCATCGGTTCCATCACGCCCACCCGTCCCGCCAACCCCCGGATATGCCAGCACCGCCCCGCCCCGGCCCGGTAGACTGCCCCCGGTGCCGCCGTGATCCGTCGCGGACGGCCACCATGCCTCCTTAGCTCAGCTGGCCAGAGCACCGCTCTTGTAAAGCGGGGGTCGTCGGTTCGAACCCGACAGGGGGCTCAGCGCGCCACTCATCGTTTGATCACCGGCCCCGGGCACTGTGCCCGGGGCCGGTGTCGTTGGGGCGCAGTTGCCGCAGGGTCCAGGGGGTGGTGGGGGAGAGGTGGCGGGTGAGGGTGGTGAAGAGTTCGGCGGCGCGGCGGTAGGAGAGGCGGGCGTGGCCGGTGTGGGGGCAGCGGTCGGGGGCGGGGGTGGACGCGGGGGCGCGGCGGTCGGTGAGGAAGAGGGGGCCGGCGGTGCGGCCGGCGAGGAGGAGGGGGAGGAGCCGGGCGGTCCCGGTCTGCCACTGGAGGGGGGCGGCCGAGGGGCGGGTGCGGCGGTGGCGGAGGTCGAGGTCGTCGGCGTTCAGGGCGAGGACGGTTTCGATGGCGGCGCCGCTCTCGTGGAGCAGGTGCCAGAGGGTCTGCTCGCGCAGCGGCGCGCGGAGGGTGAGGAGCGCGCGGAGTTCGGCGGGGGTGAGCGGTGCCGGGCCGGTGCCGGGCAGGGGGCGTGGGCGCAGGGCGGTGGTGGGGTCGGTGTCGATCCAGCCCTGGGCGCGCCACCAGGTGACCGCGGCGCGCAGGGTGGAGAGTTCGCGGTTGAGCGTGCGCGGGTCGGTCGCGGCGGCGCGACGGGCGGCGGCGGTCCGGAGGCGGGTGGCCGCGCCGGGGTGGTCGAGCAGGGCCAGCGGGAGGACGGGCGGTCGGGCGCGCCGCCGTTCGGGGCCGGTGGGGGCGGGGCGGTCGGCCAGTGCCCAGGCCCAGGTGTTCAGTGCGATCCGGTAGATCCGGCGGGAGCCGGCGCCGAGCCCGGAGGCGGCGAGATAGCGCTCGACGGCCACTGTGTACTCGACCGGTGGCGACTCGGGCATGGAGCCTTCTTTCCGCAGTAAACGATGGGCGACGGGCCGTCTGGAGAATATCGGGTTGATGCAGTAAATGGCAGGTAGGAGTGGCCTGTTGGGGTCATTTACTGCGGTGGTGGCAGGGTTTCGAGAAATTGATGCGAGTCGGCTCAGGTTTTTCGCCGGAAAGCCTTGAACACCCCTCCGGCGCGGAGGCAGACTTGCCGCCCATGGCAGTGGACATGGAACGGATTCCGGCCCGCCAACGGCGGCTCGCCGGCCGTCTCGCCGTGCTGGGCGAGCGTGACTTCAGGTGGTTCTTCGTCGGGTACGCGACCTCGCTGCTCGGCTCCTCGATGGCGCCGGTGGCGGTGGCCTTCGCGGTGCTGGACGGCGGGGGCGGGAGCGGCGGCCACGGCGGGAGCGGCACCGACCTGGGCTGGGTGATGGCGGCCCGGATCCTGCCGATCGTGCTGGTGCTGCTGGCCGGCGGGGTGATCGCGGACCGCCTGGGCGGCCGGCGGGTGATGCTGGCCTCGGATGTGCTGCGCGGTGTCGTGCAGGCGGTGTTCGCGGCGGTGCTGATGGCGGGTCGGGCCCCGGTCTGGGCGATGGTGGTGCTGGTCGCCGTCTGGGGCGTCGGTGAGGGGCTCTTCATGCCGGCGCTCGGTGCGCTGGTGCCCGGCCTGGTGCGTGACCGGAGCCGTCTCCCGGACGCCAACACGCTGCTCGGCCTGGCCCGTTCGGTCGGGACGGTCGCGGGCCCGGCCGTCGCCGGCGTGGTGACGGCGGCGCAGGGGCCGGCCGCGGTGCTGCTGGTCGACGCGGTGACGTACGGCGTCGGCGCCCTGGCGCTCGCCCGGCTGAGCCTGCCCGGGCGTGCCGAAGGGGGCGCGGACCGGTCCGGCTCGATGCTCGGCGATCTGCGGTCCGGCTGGTGGGAGTTCGGCTCGCGGCCGTGGCTCTGGATCACCACGGCGCACATGGGCCTGTTCAACCTGCTGGTGTGGGCGCCGTTCCTGGTGCTCGGGCCGCTCGCCGCGCGGCAGGGTCTCGGCGGCGCGCGCGGCTGGGGGCTGGTGATGGGCGTGTACGGGGTCGGTGCGGTGATGGGCGGTCTGCTGATGCTGGGTCGCAGGCCCGGCCGGCCGCTCGCGGTGGCGACGCTGGCGACGTTCGGGTGGGTGCTGCCGTCGGCGGCGCTCGCGGCCGGTGCGTCGCTGGCGTGGGTGGTGTCGGCGGCGCTGCTGGCGGGCGCCGGTTCGGCGGTCTGCGGCACTTTGTACAGCACCACCATGCAGAGCTGGGTGCCGCCCGAAGTGCTCGCCAGGGTGGCCTCGTTCGGGGCGCTGGGGGCCTTTGTGCTCGGGCCCGTCGGGCTGGCCGCAGCTGGTCCGGCGGCTGATCAGATCGGTTCCGCGAGGGTGCTGTTGTTCGGTGCTCTCTGGCAACTCATCGCCGGTGGCGTGGTGTTGGCCGTTCCGGTGGTCCGTCGGCGACGGTGGGAGCAGGCCGTCGAGGGGGTGCGGGGCGAACGTGGGCTGGGTCACAAAACGGGCAAATAGAAATTCCTTCGCATATGGACCAAGATGGGTGCCGAGCTGCGGCCCACCGGGCCGGAACCGACTCCCGTCTTCTCGATGAAGGGTGACGTCATGACCTCAGCAGACTCGCAGCCGCAGGCCTATCTGGTCGGCGGAGGCATCGCCTCCCTGGCCGCCGCGGTGTTCCTGGTGCGCGATGCCAAGCTTCCCGGCTCCTCCGTGCACATCCTGGAGGAGAGCCGGATCGCGGGCGGCGCGCTCGACGGAGCCCCGGCGCCCGTCCCCGAGCGCGGTTACGTCTCCCGCGGCGGGCGGATGCTGGAGGACGAGGCGTACGTCTGCCTCTGGGACCTGCTGGAGAGCATCCCCACCCTCACCGACCCGGAGACGACGGTCCGTGAGGAGATCGTCGCCTTCAACAAGGTCTGGCACACCAACGCCCAGGCCCGGCTGATCGACCGCGACCACACCGTCCTCGACGCCGCCGACCTGGGCCTCAACGCCCATGACCGGGCCGAGATGACCAGGCTGCTGGCCCTTCCCGAGCGGGTCATCGGCACCCGCCGGATCGAGGACTTCTTCTCCGAGCACTTCTTCCGGACCAACTTCTGGGCGATGTGGCGCAGCACCTTCGCCTTCCAGAACTGGCACAGCGCGATCGAGCTCAAGCGCTACTTCCTGCGCTTCATCCAGGAGTTCCCCCGGATCCACACCCTCTCGGGGGTGCGCCGCACCAGGCTCAACCAGTACGACTCCATCGTCCGTCCGGTGCAGCGCTGGCTCGCCGAACAGGGAGTGCGCACCGACTACGGGGTGAAGGTCACCGACGTCGACTTCGCCGGGAACGACGGCGAGCGGCGCGCCACCCGGCTGCACGTCGAGCGTGACGGCACGCCCGGCACGATCGAACTCGGCGATGACGACCACGCGTTCATCACCATCGGCTCGATGACGGCCGATGCCTCGTACGGATACGACGACTCGGTACCGGAGCTGATCCGCGACAAGCGCGACGGCGGATGGTCGCTCTGGGAGAACATCGCCCGCAAGGCGCCCGACTTCGGCCGGCCGGGCGCGTTCAACGGCAATGTGGAGGAGACCAAGTGGGAGTCCTTCACCCTCACCATGCGCAGTCCGCTCCTGCTCCACCGCATCACGGAGTTCTCCGGCAACGCGCCCGGCACCGGCGCACTGATGACCTTCGCGGACTCCAGCTGGCTGCTGTCGATCGTGGTGCCGCACCAGCCGCACTTCGACGGCCAGCCGGACGACGTCTTCACGCTCTGGGGCTACAGCCTGCTCGGTGACAACGACGGCGACTACATCGGCAAGCCGATGTCGCAGGCCACCGGGCAGGAGATCCTCACCGAGCTGATCGGCCACCTCGGCTTCCAGGACGACCTGGCGGAGATCCGCCGCACCACGCAGGTGGTCACGGTGATGATGCCGTACATCACCAGCCAGTTCGAGCGCCGCGCGATCGGCGACCGCCCGCTGGTGGTGCCGGCCGGTTCGGCGAACTTCGCCTTCCTCGGGCAGTACACCGAGGTCCCGGAGGACGTGGTGTTCACCGTGGAGTACTCGGTGCGCGGCGCGATGCACGCCGTGTACGAGCTCTTCGGCGTCGACCGGGAGATCCCGGGGATCTACCACGGGCTCTCGGACCCCAAGGTCGCCTTCGACGCGCTGCGCACCGCGTTCGGCTGAGCCCGGACGGCGAGCGCGCCCCGCCCACGGCCCTCCCGCCCCGCCCCGGCCGCCGTACCCCCGCCGCACCATGGCGGGCGCGGCGGCCGGGGCGGTCGTACGGTGGAGGGAGTGCGGGGGCGAACGGAGGAGGTTGGCCATGCCCGGTTCTCTCACCATCAGCCACCACGAGGCGGCGGTCACCCTGGACCACTCGGACGCCAAGCGGCTCGCCGCGGTGCTGGACGAACTGGCCTATCTGCTGGAGATCCCGGGGCCGAACCGGCTCAACGACACGCAGCTCGGCGCCCTGTGCGAGGGCCGGACGCCCGACCGGGCCGAGCTGTCGCACTGGTCGCGGGGGATCGCCGCGCAGCTGAAGGGGCGGCTCTGACGACGGCCGCGCCGGACCGGTCGCAGCCGCCGTACGATGGCGCGCGGGGCGGGTGGTCCTCGCGCGCCTTCCGGGTGCCGGTGCAACCGGCGGCCGGTCCGGTGGAGGGCGGGAGCCCGAGCGTGTCGCAGTCCTGGTCGATGTCCTGGCTGACGGTTCCGACGCCGCTGCCGAGCGGGCCGATGCACATCGCGGTCACGCCGCTGGGTGTGGCGGCGGCCGGGTACGGGGAGCGCGCGGGGGAGTCGCCGCGCTGTACGGACGAGTCGAAGACCGCCGCGGTGACCGACCGGATAGGTGAGTATCTCTCCGGCCGGCGGCGGGAGTTGGGGCTGCCGATCGACTGGAGCCTGAGTACCGGTCCGCATCGGGCGGTGCTGCGGACGCTGCTGTCCGACGTGCCGTACGGACGGACCATCACCTATGGCGAACTGGCCGCCCGCAGCGGGGTGTTCGAGGACGTGGCGGAGCCCGGGCTGGCGGCCCGGACGGTCGGGCAGATGATGGCCGCCAACCCCGTCGCGCTGCTGGTGCCGTGCCACCGGGTGGTGGCGGCGGACGGGATCGGCGGCTTCGGCGGCGGCCGGGTCGGGATCGACGTGAAGCGCTGGCTGCTCACCCTGGAGGGGGTGCTGGAGCCGACGCTGGACTGGAACGGCCCGCTGTAGAGCCGGTCATGGGTTCCGCGGGCCGCCCGGCCTGGCCCGTAGAAGCTAGTGGACGAGTTCGGCCGGGGCGAGGTTCCGGGCGAACGGGAGCCGGCGCGGCGGCACCGGCTGGATCCCGGAGACCAGGGTGTACTCGATCGGGTCCGGGTCCGTGCTCCACTCGGTGTCCGGCCGCTCGCCGAGCGCCAACTGCACGGCGTTCCAGGGGAGGTTGAGGCCGCAGAGGCGCAGCTGGTGCAGGCCGCCGGACGGGCGGGTGTTGACGTCGATCACCACCGGTTCGCCGGCCAGGTGGCGGAACTGCACATTGGAGAGGAAGGCCATCCCGGTGGACTCGACCAGTCGGCGGGCCGGCTCCAGGTACCGGGGGTCGGTGGTGAAACCGCGGCGGCGGCCCCGCTTGCTGCGGCCGACGGCGGTGAGGAGGGTGCCGTCCCGGTCGGCCAGGCAGTCCACGGAGATCTCGGGGCCGTTCAGGTAGGGCATCACCAGCAGGTCGGCCGGTTCGTCGGCGGCCTCCAGCGCGGCGGCCACCTGGTCGACCTGGACGCGGCTGTCCCAGCCGGCCAGCCGGTGCAGGCCGAACGGCTCGCGGGTGAGCAGCCGGAAGCCCTCGCCGCCGGCGCCCGAGGCGGGCTTGAGGCAGGCGGTGAGCCCGGCGGACTCGATCCGCTCGACGGCGGCGAGCAGCTCCTCCGCGGTGCGGACCTGCCACCACGGCGGGGTGGGCAGCCCGGCGTCGGCCATCGCCGCGTAGCCGTCCGCCTTGCTGTGGAAGGCGGCGATCGCGGTGGCCGGCGGGCAGGCGAGTGCGGTGCCGATGGCCTCGAACTCCTTGTGGTGCAGGGATATCGCGAGCTGGTTGAGCCGCGGCAGGAAGACGTCGACGGAGTGGCGGGCGCAGTAGTCGAGGGCGAAGGCGACGTAGGCGTCGGGCGGCAGGTCGGCCGGTTCGAGGGTGCCGTGGTCGGCTGCGGCGAGGACGGGGGAGTCGGGGTCGGCGTGGGTGGCGTAGACCTCGACGGGGCGCGGCGCCTCGCGCAGCTGTTCGACGAAGAACACGTTCTCCGCGTAGGTGCGGTTGAGCCAGACACGTACGGGGGCGCTCATGAAGGCCTCCCAGGGCAGGGGTGAACGAGGGGAGGGCATCCGGTGCGGCCACACACTCGTCAACTGGCCCCGTGGCCCTTTGAGGTGGCACCTTAGCGGCCCCTTGCGCGGGCGTGGACGGCGGGTGGTCCGCTCGGCGGGTGGTCGCGGGGCCGCGCGTGGGAGGCGGGCCGGGGGTGCCGGTGCCGGAGAGGCGGAGGGACTCGTTCCGGAGTTTTCGAATAATTCTCGAACTAATATCGATCAAATGATCCATTCGTACTATTTGTTCCGCTATTTCAACCACTCGAAAGAGTGATTGCCATACTCCCCCGAATGGGCCCACCATGAGGGCTGCAAGGCGACACTTCATCGGGCACGCGAAGGGCTCCCCATGTCGACCGAAACCAACGTCGGTATTCCTGCGCAGGGTGGGCCGTCGCCAACCCGGCAGCAGCAGAGTCTCGGCACGGAGGGCGCGAGGAATCTCGCGACGACCACCAAGTCCGCGCCGCAGATGCAGGGCATCAGCCCGCGCTGGCTGCTCAGGATGCTGCCGTGGGTCCAGGTGTCCGCCGGTACCTACCGGGTCAACCGCCGCCTGCGCTATTCGGTCGGCCGGGGCCGGGTGAGCTTCGTCCAGACGGGCGCCGAGGTACGGATCGTCCCGCCCAGCCTGCGCGAGGTGCCGGTGCTGCGCGGCTTCGACGACGACGCGGTGCTGGAGGAGCTGGCCGGGCGCTTCGTCCAGCGTGACTTCTCCGTCGGTGAGGTGCTGGTCACGGCCGGCACCCCGATCGCCGAGGTCTTCATCATCGCGCACGGCAAGCTCGACCGGCTCGCCACCGGCAAGTACGGCGAGGAGGCGGTGCTCGGCTCCCTCGCGGACGGCGACCACCTGGGCGACGAGGCCCTGCGGCAGGAGGACGGCGCCTGGCCGTACACGGTGAAGGCAGCCACCGCCGGCACCGCGCTGGTGCTCTCCTGGCCCGACTTCCAGGAGCTCGCGGACCGTTCCGAGGCGCTGCAGCTGCAGATCATGGAGTACCTGGCCGGGTTCCAGCAGGCGCAGAACAAGCACGGTGAGGCCCAGATCGGGCTCTCGGCCGGCCATCAGGGCGAGTACGAGCTGCCCGGGGCCTTCGTGGACTACGAGCTGAAGCCGCGCGAGTACGAGCTGAGCGTGGCGCAGACGGTGCTCAAGGTGCACAGCCGGGTCGCCGACCTCTACAACCAGCCGATGAACCAGACCGAGCACCAGCTCCGGCTGACCATCGAGGCGCTGCGCGAGCGCCAGGAGCACGAGCTGATCAACAACCCGGAGTTCGGGCTGCTGCGGAACGCCGAGTACGACCAGCGGATCCAGACCCACTCCGGCCCGCCCACCCCGGACGACATGGACGAGCTGCTCAGCCGCCGCCGCAGCACCAAGATGTTCCTCGCCCACCCCAGGGCCATCGCGGCCTTCGGGCGGGAGTGCAACCGCCGGGGCCTCTACCCGGGCACCGTCGATGTCCAGGGCAGGGCCGTCACGGCCTGGCGCGGCGTGCCGGTCTTCCCGTGCAACAAGATCCCGGTCCTGGGCGGGGGTACCAGCTCGATCATCGCCCTGCGCACCGGAGAGGACAACCAGGGCGTTATCGGACTCCACCAGACCGGAATTCCCGACGAATACCAGCCGAGCCTCTCGGTGCGTTTCATGGGGATCGACGAGAAGGCCGTTATTTCCTATCTCGTCAGTGCCTACTATTCCGCCGCCATTCTGGTGCCCGACGCGATCGGTGTGCTGGAGAACGTCGACGTCGCACACCGCCGAGACTGACCGGGTCCGGCCGGAACCGCGCCGCCGGGTCGCAGCCACGCCCCGGCCCGGTGGCGCCCACCGAACACCAGGGGGAGGAACCCATGGGAATCTTCACGTTGGAGCGGGACCACAGAGAGGGCCACGAGGCGGAGGACGTGCTCGCCCGCGCCCGTGCCCTGGTCGATCCGGTCCTGCGCACCGCCGTCGACTCGCTGCCCGGCGCGATGCGCAGGGTGGCCGGCTACCACTTCGGCTGGTGGGAGGCCGACGGTTCGCCGGTCGCCGCCCCCTCGGGCAAGGCCATCCGCCCGGCCCTGGTCCTCGCCGCCACCCAGGCCCTCGGCGGCACGCCGGCCACGGCCACGGCTGCGGCCGCCGCCGTCGAACTGGTCCACAACTTCACCCTGCTCCACGACGATGTCATCGACCGTGACGAGACCAGGCGCCACCGTCCCACCGCCTGGCGGGTGTTCGGCACCACCGAGGCCATTCTGGCGGGGGACGCCATGCACTCGCTGGCGCTGCGGATCCTCGCCGAGGACACCCACCCGGCCGCCCAGGGGGCCGTCCGCCGGCTCGCGGACTGTGTGGTCGAACTCTGCGAGGGTCAGCAGATCGACTGCGCCTTCGAACAGCGCAGTGACGTCTCGCTCGCCGAGTGCCTGGCGATGGCGGAGGCGAAGACGGGCGCGCTGCTCGGTGCCGCCTGTGCGATGGGCGCACAGTACGCGGGCGCGTCGGAGGAGGTCGCGCAGGCGATGGACGGCTTCGGCCGGGAGATCGGCCTGGCGTTCCAGCTCATCGACGACCTGATCGGAATCTGGGGAGATCCGGCCGTCACCGGTAAGCCGGTCGGTGCGGACCTGGTCGCACGCAAGAAGTCACTGCCGGTGGTGGCGGCCCTGGGTTCCGGCACCACCGACGGCGCCCGGCTCGCGGAGCTCTACGCACTCGAACGGCCGCTCAGTACCGAGGAGTTGGCGCACTGCGCGGTCGCGGTCGAAGGGGCCGGCGGGCGGGGCTGGGCGCAGGGCGAGTCCTGCGAGCGGATGGCGGCCGCTCTTGCCCAGCTGGCTACGGCGGTTCCCGAGCCGTCCGCCGCCGATGAGCTGCTCGCGCTCGCCGAGCTGGTCACGCGCCGTACCCACTGAGCGGTCCGGGGTGGATGCAGGGGAGTGGGGCGTCGGACCGGCCAACGTTCCACTCCTGGCCCTGCGGTCGGCATGGCTCAGACAGGCCTTAGGGCAGGACGGCCAGCAGTCGCTGCCCCTTGGCCGGCGTGATGCCGGGCATCGTGCCACCCGGGCGGCCCTTTCGGCCGTCGGCATCGGTGTTCTCCAACTGCATCGTCCGGTTCGGATCCCCCGGGGCCGGCACTGGGCCGTCCGCTCCAGCGCCGCACGCCCGCAACCGGCCTTGAGCGCATTGCTGAACGGCTGGCCGGGCGGGGTGCCGGCGGGGCAGGGGTGCAGCGGTGAGGTCTCGTCCACCGTTCGGGCCGGCCAGTCGGCGAAGGCGTGCGCGGAGGAGGCGAAGGTGTAGTGCCCGGCGTGCTCGCGCAGCAGCCCGGCGGAGAGCGCCACCTGGGCGGGCTGCTGGGCCGAGGTGTCCACGACGGCATCCCAGTGCCGCCCCTCGACCAGGCGCGCCAGGTCGGCGGCGGAGTCACGCTCGCCCCGGACGGCCTGGGCGCCGGGCAGGTCGGTGCCGGGACGGCCTCGGTTGAAGGTGGTCACCTCATCGCCGCGGGCCAGGGCTTCGGAGGCGAAGGCGCGCCCCAGAAAGGACGAACCCCCAAGCAGGAGGATCTTCATACCGGAAAGCTCTTCTGTCCCCCTCGCCCGCATGCCCCCGTTCGCGCTGAGCGGAGGCGCAGGGGAGTCAGGGGAGCCCGGGGAGCAGGGCAGTCGGGTGCGGCGGGGACCGGCCGTCGGCGCCCCCGGCCGAGGTGCTGATCGAATCCGGCCCGCATAGCATCCCCTTTGTATCGATATGTCCGTATAGGAGCGGTGCTCCGGCACCGGGGCGAGCGACCACTGGGGAGAGCGACAGCAATGGGCAACCCGGCACTCGTGGACCCGGCCACCATCCGTGCGACCGCCGCCGAAGCGTGGATCCGCGGCTACCCGATCCTGCGGAACTACCGCACCCTGTACGCGCAGGCCGTGGACGACGCGGACCCGGGGTACGTCGGCGGTTTCGGCGTCTTCCGGCACTATCCGCAGCCCTTCACCCCGGCCGACACCGATGCCGACACCCCCGACAACGACACCTCCCGCTCCCGGGCCTGGCTCGATCTGCGCACCGAGCCCTGGGTGGTCTCCGTCCCCGCCGAGGACCGCTACTACGTCCTCCCGCTGCACGAACTCGACACCGTGTACGCCGGGTTCATCGGCGCCCGGGCCACCGGCCAGGAGGCCGGCGACTACCTGGTGGCCGGCCCGGGCTGGCAGGGCGAGGTCCCCACGGGCATCAAGGGCGTCATCCGCACCGCCACCCAGCTGGTCGGCATCCTCGGCCGCACCCACCTCGCCGGGCCCGCACCCGAGGCGGTCGAGGAGCTGAAGCTGGTCCAGCAGGGCTACCGGCTGCGCCCGCTGCACGAGTACGCGGGCACGCCGGCGCCCCCGCCCGCCCCCCACCCGGTCTGGCCGGTCTGGCGCGAGGAGGTCATGGACGGCATCGAGTTCTTCAGCTTCCTCGACTTCCTGCTCGGCTTCTTCCCGGTGCTCCCCGCCGAGGCCGATCTCCGTACCCGCCTGACCGACCTCGGCATCGACGGCCGCGGCGACTTCGAGCCCGCCGCGCTGCCGATCGTGGTGCGCGCCGAGATCGAACGCGGCATCGCCGACGGTCAGGCCGAACTGCGAAGCGCCGCCGACCGGACCACCACCTCGACCGGTCTCTTCGGCACCCGCGAGCAGATCGGCACCGAGTACCTCAAGCAGGCGGTCGCCGCCGCCGTGGATCTGTACGGGCTGCCCGCCGAAGAGACCTGGTACGGCGGCTGGGCCGCCGACAGCGCGGGCAACCAGCCGCCGAACGCCAGCGACCGCGACTACGTCGTCCGGTTCGGCCCGGACGACCTGCCGCCCGCCCGCTTCTTCTGGTCGGCCACCATGTACGCGCTCCCGGAGCGCCGGCTCGTCGACAACACCCTGGACCGCTATGCGATCGGCGACCGCACCCCCGGGCTGGTCCGCGAGCCGGACGGTGGCCTCACCCTCCACATCCAGCACAAGCGGCCCGCCAACACCCAGCACTCGGCCAACTGGCTGCCCGCGCCCGACGGACCGTTCACGATCGTCGTCCGGCTCTACGGTCCGGACCAGTCCGTCCTCGACGGCCGTTGGCGACTCCCGCCACTGACCCCGCTCTGACCTCCGCTCCGACCCCCCGCACCGAACCCGCGCCGTCGCCCGTTCCCCGACCCCGACCCCGAGCCGCACCGCCCGTTCCCCCGGACCCGAGAAGGACTCCCGATGACCCAGCCCGAGCTGGAGGCCCTGGCCGCCGACGCCTACGTCTACGGCTACCCGCTCGTCTCCGACCTCACCATGGTCGAGCGCTTCACCCAGGGCGGCGTGGGGATCCTGCCGGCGGCGCCGTTCAACCACTTCAGCCACGCCACCCGGCTGGCCGGGCCGGACGACCCCTTCGCCTCGGTCAACAACGACACCGTCTACTCGGTCGCCCAGCTCGACCTCTCCGAGGGCCCGCAGGTGCTGAGCGTGCCGGACACCGGTGGGGCGTACTACGTGCTGCAGTTCGTCGACGCGTGGACCGACAACTTCGCCTACCTCGGCTCGCGGGCCACCGGCACCGGCGGGCAGACCTGGCTGATCGTCCCGCCCGACTGGCACGGCACCCCGGCCGACCCCCAGCGGGTGATCGTCGCGCCGACCACGGTGGCCTGCATCGTCGGCCGCTTCGCCTGCACGGGCCCCGACGACCTGCCACGGGTCCGGGCGCTCCAGGAAGGGCTGACGCTCGAACCGCTGGAGCCGGGCGGCCTGGTCGCCGGACTGCCCGAACCCGACTTCGAGGTGCCCGAGCGGCTGGCCTTCTTCGAACGGCTGCGGATCTGGATGGCGGCCTTCCCGCCCGCCGCGGCCGACATCGAGTACCAGCAGCGGTTCGCCCCGCTCGGCCTGCTCGACGTCGGCCCCTCCCCCTACCGCGCCCCCGCGCCGGAATGGACGCTGGCCCTGCTCAAGGGCATGGCGGCGGGCCGCGAACGGGTCGAGGCCGCCACCCGGCCACCGGAGGACCACCCGGCCGGCGAGTGGCGGGCGGGGCTGCACCTCTTCGACTACAACGTCGACTTCCTCGGCCCCGGCACCATCGACGACTCCGAGTGGCGCATCCCCGACCGCCGCGCCGCCTACCTCAGCCGGGCCGCCGCCGCCCGCGCCGGCCTCTGGGGCAACCACGCGTACGAGGCGGTCTACGCGACGACGTACGACGACGCCGACGGCCGGCCGCTCAGCGGCGCGCACGCGTACACGCTGCGCTTCGACGAACCCCCGCCGGCGGACGCCTTCTGGTCCGTCACCATGTACGGGCTGCCGGAGTACCACCTGGTGGCGAACCCGATCGCGCGCTACTCGATCGGCGACCGCACCCCCGGCCTGGTGTACGGCGAGGACGGTTCGCTGACCCTGCTGCTCCAGCACGAACCGCCCGCCCACCCCGCCGCGGTGGCGAACTGGCTGCCCACCCCGGAGGGCGGGTTCCGGCCGATCATCCGGCTCTACCAGCCGAAACGGCCCGCCCTGGACGGCACCTACCGGGTGCCACCGATCCAGCGGCACTTAACCCGGCTCTCCGAGTCCGAGCAACTGACCCCGAGCGACTGACCCCGAGTAGCCGCCCGAGGGTCACCGCGCCCGGTTCGCGGAGCCCCGAGGCGTCGTACCGACGAGAGGCAGGAGCATGGGCGACGCCGTCGGCCAGATGCTGGCCTCGGCCGTGGGTATCGCGATCAGCCCGTTGCCGCTGATCGCGGTGATCCTGATGCTGGCCACGCCGAAGGGCCGGGTCAACGGAGCGGCGTTCGCGGCCGGCTGGGCGGTGGCGCTGGCGGCGGTGGTCACCGTGGTGGTGCTGGCCGGTTCGGGGCTGACCACCGGTTCCTCGAAACCGGTCTGGGCGTGGTGGCTGAAGCTGGCGATCGGCGTGTTCCTTCTCCTCCTGGGCCTCACGCGGTGGAAGGACCGCCCGCGCGAGGGGCATGTGCACGGCCCGCCGACATGGATGCGGACGGTCCACCGGTCCACCCCCGGCAGAGTGGTCGGCCTGGCCGCCGTCCTGTTGACGGCCGACCCGAAGAACCTGGTGCTGGCGGTCGGCGGCGCCCTCTCGATCGCCACCAGCACGGCGTCCGGCAGCGGCAAGGCGGTGGCGGCCGCGCTGCTGGTGCTGGTCGGCTCGCTCTGCACACTGCTGCCGTCGGCGGTCCACCTGTTCGGCGGCGACGGGGCGGCCAGGACGCTGGGGGAGTGGAAGGCGTGGACGGCCGCCCACAACCCGGCGATCGTGCTGGTGTCCCTGGTCGTCCTCGGCGCGACGTACGTCGGCGACGCGATCTCCAGGCTGACCATCTGACGAACC
This sequence comes from Kitasatospora sp. NPDC087315, assembly GCF_044744345.1. Classification (NCBI taxonomy): domain Bacteria; kingdom Bacillati; phylum Actinomycetota; class Actinomycetes; order Kitasatosporales; family Streptomycetaceae; genus Kitasatospora; species Kitasatospora sp. NPDC087315. The sequence goes on from NZ_JBIUYD010000007.1 coordinate 235,592, forward strand.
GGCCATCTGGTGGCCCGACGACCCGGCACCCAGCCCGGTCCGGCACCCAGCCCGGTCCGGCATCCGCCCGGCTCGGCATCCGCCCGGTTCGGGCCTCGCCCGCGTCTCGGCTCAGCGCGACGAGGGAGAGACCGGAGCGGGTGTGGACGCGGTGACGGTCGGGGCCGGGGGCGAAGGCGAGGGCGAGGGCGTGCTGGGGGCGGCCGTCGGTGAGGCGGTCGGCGCCGGGGAGGAGGGGACCGCCGTGGGCCCCGGACCCGTCGGAGTCGCGGACGGCGTGCCACCCGGCGTGCCGCCCTGGGACGGCCGGTCCGGGTCGGCGGGGCTCGTGGTCGGGTCGGTCGAGGCGGAGGTGCCACCGCCCCGGTTGTGCGGGCCGCCCTCCAGGGCGACCACGGCCTGCGAGGGCGGCAGCGCGATCCGGGCGGACCAGTGCACGGCCGGGGCGAGCTCCTCGTCCACGGTGACGATCACCGTGATCCGCTGGCCCGGGGCGAGCGTCCCGGCGTCCCGGCCGAGCCGGAGCCAGGCCGCGTCCACGGCGGCGTGCCAGCGGATCTCGGTGCTGCCGGAGTTGGTCAGGGTGAGTACGGTCCGGTTGCCGTACTCGCCCGCCTCGACGGTCAACTGTCCGGCCGGAGCGGGCGGCGCCGGCTGTCCGCCGGCTGTGGGCCCGGCCGGGAGGCCGCCGCCGGGGGCCGACGCGGTGACCGGCAGGGGGCTGCCGAGCGGGGTCGCGCCACGGCTCGGTACGGCGATTGCGGGGCCCGGGGCCCCCGGGGGCAACGTTTCTGCACTGACCACCCCGGTACCGGCGAGTTCCAGCCCGGCCGTCGCCGGTGCGGCACCGTCCTGGCCCATCCGGCCCACCGGATCCGGCCGGTCCACGGCCGACCCGGGGCCCTCCGGCCGGTATCCGGCGGGCCGCCCGTGCGCGTCCACCCGGACCGACGAGACCGAAGCGGCGACCCGTGCGGTGCCACCGCTCCGGTGGCCGGCCCAGAGCGCGGCCACCGGAGCGAACAGCACAGCCGCCAGCACCCCGGTGGTCATGACCCGCCGGCGCACCGCCGACCCACGACCCGCGTCCGGCGCGCGGTGACGCGGGAAACCGCTCTGGTCGAACCGCAGCCCCGGCTCGACCACCGCTACCCGTCCCGCCGACCCCGCACGCCCCACCGTCCGGGCCGCCTGCGGCAGGAACACCACACCGCCGCTCCGCCCGGGCCGGGCGGCGGGCGCGGACAGCACCGGCAGCCCGGACAGCCCCGCCGCACTCTCGGCCGCCCCTCCGGCCACCCGTTCCGCCGTACCCCGGCAGGTCGGGCAGTCCATCACGTGCCGCACCAGCTCCCGGCGCGGCGCCGGGCCGAGCACCCGGTCCCGCCGGCTCTCCGCCCCGGCCCCGCCGAGCCGGTCCAGCCCGGGGCAGCCGCGGACGCCGGGCACCAGCAGCGCCGCCCCGGTCTGGTCGACCTCCGCCTGCGCCGAGGCGAGCAGCGTCCGGGCGGTGTCGAACGGCACGCCCAGCACGGCCGCCACCTCGATCGGGCTCAGCCGATGCCGTACCGACAGCTCCAGCGCCTCGCGCTGCTCGGGATCGGTGCCCGCCGCCGCGGGCCAGGCCAGCGAGGCCAGCTCGCGCCGCCGCCGGGCGGCCTCGACGGCCGGGAGCCCCGGCCGCGGCCCGTGCGCCGCACCGGCCCCGTGGCCCGCACCGGACCAGGTCCCCGGCCCGTTCTGCAACCGGCGCAGACAGCAGTACCGAGCCAACGAGTACAGCCAGGCCCGCAGCAGCCCGGGCTCGGCCAGCCGGGCCCCGTGCCGCAGCGCCAGCTCCCGTACCTCCCGCAGGGCGTCGGCCGCCGCGTCGTGCTCGCACAGCACCGAGAGACAGTAGGTGAACAGGCCGTCCACCTGCCGGTCGTACGCCGCGAGCACGGCGTCGCGCGGCTCTTCAGCACTCGTCGTCACCTGTCCGACGGTAGAGAGCCCGGAGGCCGCACCCGGGCCATTCCCTGCTGTTGTACTTCTTTCGGGTAACAACATCGCCCATCTGTGGACCCACCCCGGTCCACGACCGGAGCCCCGACCACCGTCGTCGCCGTCGTACCCGGGCTGTCGGACCCAGGCGCTACGGTGGGCCGCATGGCTGCCCGTACCAAGACCACCGCCAAGCCGCGCCCGGCGTACCGCTGCACCGAGTGCGGCAACCAGCTGCCCAAGTGGGTCGGCCGGTGCCCGGAGTGCAACGCCTGGGGCACGGTGGAGGAGTACGGCGCGGTGCCGATCAGGACCACCGCCGCCGGCCCGGTCAGCGCGCCCGCCCGGCCGATCGCCCAGGTCGACGGCCAGGTGGCGACGGCCCGCTCCACCGGCGTCCCCGAGCTCGACCGGGTGCTCGGCGGCGGCATCGTCCCCGGCGCCGTGGTCCTGCTGGCCGGCGAGCCCGGCGTCGGCAAGTCGACCCTGCTGCTGGACGTCGCGGCCAAGGCCGCCGGCGCCCGGCACCGCACCCTGTACGTCACCGGTGAGGAGTCGGCCGGTCAGGTCCGGCTGCGCGCCGACCGGATCAACGCGCTCTCCGAACACCTCTACCTCGCCGCCGAGTCCGATCTCGGCGCGGTGCTCGGCCACATCGAGGCGGTCAGCCCGGGCCTGCTGATCCTGGACTCGGTGCAGACCATCGCCTCCGCCGAGCTGGACGGCGCCCCCGGCGGCCCGGCCCAGGTCCGCGAGGTGGCGGGCGCGCTGATCCGGGCGTCCAAGGACCGCGGCATGGCGACCCTGCTGGTCGGCCACGTCACCAAGGACGGCCAGATCGCCGGCCCCCGCCTGCTGGAGCACCTGGTGGACGTGGTGCTGAGCTTCGAGGGGGACCGCCACGCCCGGCTGCGCATCATCCGCGGTATCAAGAACCGGTACGGCGCCACCGACGAGGTCGGCTGCTTCGAACTGCACGACGAGGGCATCACGGGCCTGGCCGACCCCTCCGGCCTCTTCCTGACCAGGCGCGACAAGCCCGTTCCCGGTACCTGCCTGACCGTCACCCTGGAGGGCCGCCGCCCGCTGGTGGCGGAGGTGCAGGCGCTGATGGTGGATTCGCAGATCCCGTCCCCGCGCCGGACGACCTCCGGTCTGGAGTCGCCCCGGATCGCGATGATCCTGGCCGTGGTCGAGCGGCACGGCGGGGTGAAGCTCGGCAAGCAGGACATCTACACCGCGACGGTCGGCGGGGTGAAGCTGACCGAGCCGTCCGCGGACCTCGCGATCGCGCTCGCGGTGGCCAGCTCCTCCTCCGACACCCCGCTGCCGAGCAACCTGGTGGCGATCGGCGAGGTCGGTCTCGCGGGCGAGGTCCGCCGGGTGACGGGTGTGCAGCGGCGGCTCGCCGAGGCGCACCGGCTGGGCTTCACCCACGCGCTGGTCCCGCCGGACCCGGGCAAGGTGCCGGCGGGCATGACGGTGGTCGAGGTCGCGGACATCGGCGAGGCGCTGCGGGCCATTCCCGGCCGCCGTCGGGCCGCCGCCAAGCCGCGTGGTGAGGCACCGTCGACCCGCCGCGGGGCTTCGGAGGCCCCGCGCGAGACGCCGCCGGCCCCTCGCGCGGGGCGGCGCGAAACCCCGGTCGCGGCCTACCCGGAGGAGCTCATGGAGGGGTGGGAGCCGGTCGACTCCGACGAACTGCGCTGACCCAAGCCCTGTCGATGCCGCACGCAGTTAGACTTTCCCCTGTCTAATTGCCGATAAGGCAGTAATAAGCGACAGAGCAACAGACCGTAGGCCGGCGCACGCGCGAGGCGCGCGGTACGGGTCGACCGGAGGAGTCACGTGGCAGCCAGCGACCGGGCGGACAAGTCCTCCCGCGAGGAGGCCCTGCTGCGGGCCTCCCTCAGCGCCATCGCGCCCGGCACGGGGCTGCGTGACGGCCTGGAGCGGGTGCTGCGGGCCAACACCGGCGGTTTGATCGTGCTCGGCTTCGACAAGACGGTCGAGTCGATCTGTACCGGCGGGTTCGTCCTGGACGTCGAGTTCACCGCCACCCGGCTGCGCGAGCTGTGCAAGCTCGACGGCGCGGTGGTGCTGGACAAGGACATCACCAAGATCGTCCGGGCCGGGGTGCACCTGATGCCGGACTCCACCATCCCCACCGACGAGACCGGTACCCGGCACCGCACCGCGGAGCGGGTCAACCGGCAGACCGGGTTCCCGGTGGTCGCGGTCTCGCACTCGATGCGGCTGATCGCGATGTACGTCAACGGCACCCGCCGGGTGCTGGAGGACTCGACCACCGTCCTCTCCCGCGCCAACCAGGCGCTCGCCACCCTGGAGCGGTACAAGCTCCGCCTGGACGAGGTGGCCGGCACGCTCTCCGCGCTGGAGATCGAGGACCTGGTGACGGTCCGGGACGTCACCGCCGTCGCCCAGCGGCTGGAGATGGTCCGGCTGATCGCCACCGAGATCGCCGGCTACGTGCTGGAGCTCGGTACCGACGGCCGGCTGCTCTCGCTCCAGCTGGACGAACTGATCGCCGGTGTGGAGCCGGAGCGCGAGCTGGTCGCCCGGGACTACTTCCCGGAGCGGGCCGCCAAGAAGGGCCGGACGGTCGCCGAGGTGCTCGCCGACCTGGAGGCGCTGACCCACGCCGAACTGCTCGACCTGCAGACCGTCGCCAAGGCGCTCGGCTACTCGGGCTCGCCGGAGTCGCTGGACTCGGCGGTCTCGCCGCGGGGTTACCGGTTGCTGGCCAAGATCCCGCGGCTGCCCAACACCGTCATAGAGCGGCTGGTCGAGCACTTCGGCGGGCTGCAGAAGCTGCTCGCCGCCAGCATCGACGATCTGCAGACGGTCGAGGGCGTCGGCGAGACCAGGGCCCGCTCGGTCCGCGAGGGTCTGTCCCGGCTGGCCGAGTCGTCCATCCTGGAGCGCTACGTCTGACGGTCGGCGCACCCGCACGCACGGGACGGCCCCCGGGGATTCCACTCCCCGGGGGCCGTCCGTCGTTCCGGCCGTACTGCGGTCGTTCCGGCCGTCCTACTGGGTGACGCGCAGCAGCAGGTTGGGGCTGCCGCTGCCGATCGAGGTGAGCACGCCGCTGGTGGCGGCCGCGGTGAGGGCGCTGGTGACGCTCGCCGGGGTGTCCCCCGGGTGGTACGAGAGGTAGATCGCGGCGGCGCCGGCCACGTGCGGACTGGCCATCGACGTACCGGAGATGGTGTTGGTGGCCGTGTCACTGGTGTTCCAGGCCGAGGTGATGTTCGTGCCGGGGGCGAAGATGTCCACCCGGCTGCCGTAGTTGGAGTAACTGGCCTTGGCGTCCGTGTCGGTGGTCGCGCCGACGGTGATCGCGGTCGGGACCCTCGCCGGGGAGTAGTTCTGCGCCGGGGCGGCGGAGTTGCCGGCCGCGATGGCGTAGGTGACGCCGGAGGCGATCGAGTTGGCCACGGCGCTGTCCAGCGTGGTGCTGGGCGAGCCGCCGAGGCTGAGGTTGGCGACGGCGGGCTTCTTCGCGTTCTGGGTGACCCAGTTGACGCCGGCGATCACGCCGGCCGTGGTGCCGGAGCCGTTGTTGTCGAGCACCCGGACGCCGACCACCTTGGCGCTCTTGGCCACGCCGTAGGCGCTGCCCGCGATGGTCGCGGCGACGTGCGTGCCGTGGCCGTTGCCGTCCTGGGCCACGGCGTCGTTGTCGACGAAGTCGTAGCCGTCGGAGGCCCGGCCGCCGAAGTCGGTGTGCGAGACCCGTACGCCGGTGTCGATGACGTACGCGGTCACCCCGGCGCCGGCCGCGTCGGGGTAGGTGTAGCGGGAGTCGAGCGGGAGAGCCGGCTGGTCGATCCGGTCCAGGCCCCAGGACGGCGGGTTGACCTGGGTCGCGGCGACGGTGAAGGTCTGGTTGGCCTCGACCGCCGCGACGGCCGGATCGGCGGCCAGCCGGCGGGCCTGTTCGGCCGTCAGGGCGGCCTCGTAGCCGTTCACCGCCCGGTCCCAGGTCTGCCGGACCTGGCCGCCGTGCCGGGCCACCACCTGCCGGCCCTGCGCGGAGCCGGCCTTGATGCCCGAGGCCGCCTTGAGGATGACGATGTAGCTGCCCGGGACGGCGGTCGGCGAGTCGGCCTGCTGGACGACGCCTTCCGGGAGCTCTGCCGCGCCGGCCGGCAGGGTGGCGGCGCCGCAGAGGACGGCGGTGGCGATCGCGGTGGTGAGGGCGGCCGCGGTCCGGCGGCGGGTGATGCGCTGCACTGCCATGAGAGGTGTTCCTCCTCGTCGGTGGTGCGGAGCGGGGTCCGGGCGGTGTCACGGCCCGGGGTCATCAGGATTCGGCCGATGGCAGGAACGCGACAAGAAGGGTTTCGGGTCGTCATGGGGTCGCTATGCCGGGGACATTGCGGAGACACTCCGGGGACACGCGGAGCCGCGGCCAAAGCGGATGAAACGGGCATCCGGCGGGCGTCGGCCCGGCCTCGGTGCCACCCGGGGCCATCCGGGCGTCACCGGCCGATACCGTTCCTCAACGCCGTGGTCGCGCGGTGCCCCGTCGAGGCGGCCGGAACGCGTCGGACGGCGCCGCGGAACGCCGTCCGGGCGGCGTGCCCGGGGGCGCCAGGGGTGTCAGGGGTGCCAGGGGTGCCCGGGAAGTGCGGGAGGCACAGGAAGTGCGGGGAGGTGCTGGGAACGCCGGGAAGGGCCGGAAACGCCGAAGCCCCGGCGCGGTGGCCGGGGCTTCGGACGGGACGGCTGAGTGGAGGTCAGTTCTCCAGCCGGATCGAGGAGCGCGCCGAGACCTGGCCGCCGGAGAGGCCGGCGAGGTCGGCGACCACCAGGTAGGTGCCGGCCGTGGCGGGCGCCGGGTCGGCCGTGGCGCACTGCTGCTTGCTGCGGCTGCGGTCCCAGGTGAAGGTCTCGGTCATGCCGCCGTTCGCCGGGACCTGCACCCAGCTGCTGCCACGGTCCGCCGGGCAGTCGCCGGAGGACCAGATCCGGTCGCCGTTGGCGGCCGTCACGGTGATGGCGGAGGTCGTCCGGCCCAGGTCCACTCGGCAGTTGCTGCCGGCGGAGTTGTGGATGGTCAGCGCCAGCCGGGGCTTGTCCTTGGGCTGGTAGGAGTTCTGCGCGCTGGCCAGCTCCAGCGTCACCTGCGACGAGGCGCAGACCGGCAGGGCCATCACCTCGGTGGTGTTCACCGGCGGCGTGCCGCCACCGTTGCCGCCGGTCGAGCCGCCGCTGCCGCCCGCGCCGCCCGTACCACCGCCCGCGCCGCCGGGGGCCGGGCTGGGCGCGCTGCCCCCGCCGGTGCCGCCGGTGCTGAGGCTGACATCGCCGCCGCCGGAGCCGGCGACCGCGCCGCCGCTCGGAGCGGCACCGCCGCCAGGGCGTGCGCCGCTCACGGGGCCGCTCGGGGAGGCGCCGGGCGTGATCGCCTGGGCGGGTGACTGGGACTGGGACGGCACGGCCTGGGCGGCCTTGCCCTGGGAGTCGTCGCCACCGCCGCCCTGATCGGACATCAGCCAGAGAATCAGGGCGATGACCACGACGGCGGCGGCGAGCACGACGATGCGCCGGCGCCAGTAGATCGAGGCCGGCAGTGGTCCCACGGGTTGACGCAGAGAAGGCACGCCCAAACTCTACGAGACAGTGTGTGTCCCTTGACGTACCAACACCGCACAGTCGCCCCTTCCTTCACATGATCCGCCATTTGCGCCGTTCGGGGGAGACCGAAACGAGGGTTTTTCCGTAGACCATCCGGAGCAGCGCGCTCCGATTCGGCCGGGGGCGCGGGCGTGAGCGCGGTCGTGGGAGGATCGAAGGGCCATGGCTGCCATCACCGTCACCCCCGCCGTCCCCGCACCCGCCGCCGCCCCGTCGGCGCTGCCGCTGCCGGTGCTGCACTCGACCGTCCTCGGCTGGTACGAGGCCAACGCGCGCGATCTTCCGTGGCGGACGCCGGAGGCCTCGCCCTGGGCGGTGATGGTGAGCGAGTTCATGCTCCAGCAGACCCCGGTGAAGCGGGTGCTGCCCGCGTACCGGGCGTGGCTGGAGCGCTGGCCCACCCCCGCGGACCTGGCGGCGGACGCGCCCGGCGAGGCCGTCCGGATGTGGGGGCGACTGGGTTACCCCCGGCGGGCGCTGCGGCTGCACGCGGCGGCGGTGGCGATCACCGAGGGGCACGACGGCCAGGTGCCGGACGACCACGCGACGCTGCTCTCGCTGCCCGGGGTGGGGGAGTACACGGCGGCGGCGGTGGCCTCGTTCGCCTTCCGCCAGCGGCATGTGGTGCTGGACACCAACGTCCGCCGGGTCTTCGCCCGCGCCGTGACGGGCGTGGAGTACCCCGCGCAGGCCACCACGGCGGCCGAGCGGCGGACGGCGACCGCGCTGCTGCCGGACGCGGCCGAGACGGCGGCGACCTGGGCGGTCGGTGTGATGGAACTGGGCGCGCTGGTCTGCACCGCGCGCAGCCCCGAGTGCGGCGGCTGCCCGCTGTTCAGCCACTGCGCCTGGCAGCGGGCCGGCTGCCCGCCCTACGAGGGCCCGGCCCGGCGCGGCCAGTCGTACGAGGGCACCGACCGGCAGGTGCGCGGCAAGCTGCTGGCGGTGCTGCGGGACGCGCACGGCTCGGTGGAGCAGGCCCGGCTGGACGCCGTCTGGCCGGACGCGGTGCAGCGGGCCCGGGCGCTGGACGGGCTGGTGGCCGACGGCCTGGTCGAGCCGGTCGAGCAGGGTGTCTACCGCCTGCCGCAATGACGTGACGAACTCCGGGGCGGAGCCCGGAGAAAAAGAAATCCCCCCTCTCGGGTGAGAGGGGGGATTTGCGTAAGGTCAGATCGCCACTGCCTCGGCGTTGAGCTCGGCGGACTTCCCGCCGTCCTTCCCGTCCTCCGGCGGCGTCCCGGCGCCGCGCAGCGGCACCTCGCGCATGAAGACCGCGGCGGCGATCGCGATCACCGCGACCCCCGCGCCCCAGAGGAAGACGGTGTGCATGCCGTTGGCCACCGCGTGGTGGTAGGCGTCCTGGACCGGGGCGGGCAGCGCCCGGAGCGCGGCCGGGCTCATCTGGCCCGGGTCGGCCTGCGCGCCGCCGCCCGAGGCCGCGTCGCCGAGCCGCTCCTTCATGGTCGCGGTGACCCGGTTGTTGAACAGCGCGCCGAACAGCGCCACACCGAAGGAGCCGCCGATGGTGCGGAACAGGGTGGCGGTGGAGCTGGCCACGCCCATGTCCTTGAGCTCGACGCTGTTCTGCGCGACCAGCATGGTGATCTGCATCAGGAAGCCCATGCCGGCGCCCAGTACCACCATCCAGCAGGCGGAGGTGAAGCTGCTGGTCTCGGTGGAGAGGGTGGAGAGCAGCGCCATGCCGACGGTCATCACGATCGTGCCGATGATCGGGAAGATCCGGTACTTGCCGGTCTTGGTCACCGCCTGGCCGACCACCAGCGAGACCACCAGCATGCCGAACATCATCGGCATCAGCAGCAGGCCGGAGTTGGTGGCCGAGGCACCCTGCACGGTCTGCTGGTAGAGCGGCAGGAAGACGGTCGAGCCGAACATCACGAAGCCGACGATGAAGCCGATCAGCGAGACCAGGGTGAAGTTCAGGTTCTTGAACAGGTCGAGCGGGAGCATCGGCTCCTGGACCCGCTGCTCGACGTAGCAGAAGGCGATCAGGGTGGCGGCGGCGAGCGCGGCCAGGCCCAGGATCTGCTTGGAGCCCCAGGCGTACTCCTGGCCGCCCCAGGTGGTGATCAGGGTGAGGGAGGTGATGCCGGTGGTGAGCAGGACGGCGCCGAGGTAGTCGATCCGGGCCTTGCTGCGGACCTTCGGCAGCTTCAGGGTGACCACCACGACGGCGAGGGCGACGACGCCGAGCGGCAGGTTGATGTAGAAGGTCCAGTGCCAGCTCAGGTGGTCGGTGATGAAGCCGCCGACCAGCGGGCCGCCGATGGTCGCGAGCGCCATCACCGCGGCGAACATGCCCTGGTACTTGCCGCGGTCGCGCGGCGGGACCAGCGCGCCCATGATCGACATCACGCCGACCATCAGACCGCCGGCGCCGAGGCCCTGGAGGGCGCGGAAGCCGATCAGCTCGTTCATGTTCTGCGAGAGCCCGGAGAGGGCCGAGCCCGCCAGGAAGATCACGATCGAGGTGAGGAAGGTGCCCTTGCGGCCGTAGAGGTCGCCGATCTTGCCCCAGATCGGGGTGGAGGCGGCGGTGGCCAGGGTGTACGAGGTGACCACCCAGGACAGGTGCTCGGCACCGCCCAGGTCGCCGACGATCGTCGGCATCGCGGTGCCGACGATCAGGTTGTCGAGCATGGCCAGCAGCATGGTGACCACCAGGCCGACCATGACCAGGCGGATCTCGCGGGGTGACCGCGGTACCTCCTCCTCGGCCGTCCTCTTCTCCGGTGCCGGGTTGTCGGCCTTCGGTTGTGACATGGGTTCCGTGTCTCCCGGACTGGATGTTGGACGACCGTCGGGCCTGCAACGGCTTACTTACTTGTCGCCCGGCTAGTTTCCTGACCGTCGGCACGGTAGGTTGTTTACCAGCCGGGCGTCAAGCCAGTTTTCCCACGGATCTCCGGGCCAGGGAGAATGAGCCCGAGGCGGGCGCTCCGACCGGCGCCCGCCGAGCGCAGCAGCAGTCACCGACGCAGTCATGAGGCAGGCCATGGGCACCACGCACAGCCCCCGTAGCGACACCCGGGCCCGCATCATCGCGGTCGCACTGGAGCTCTTCGCCGAGCACGGCTACGAGCAGACCTCGCTGCGTGAGATCGCCGACCGGCTCGGTGTCACCAAGGCCGCGCTCTACTACCACTTCAAGACCAAGGACGACATCGTCCACGGCATCGTGCAGAGCATGGCCGCGCCGATCGACGACACCATCGCGTGGGGCCGCGAGCAGCCGTGGACGCCGGAGCTCCGGGACGAGCTGATCCGGCGGTTCGCGGCCGGAATGTCCGAGCGGGCGCCGCTGCTGCGGTTCTTCCACGAGAACCAGCCCGCGCTGCGCGAGTCGCCGGCCGGGCTGGAGTTCAAGGAGCGCATGGTCGCGATGATCCGGCTGGTGCACGGCCCGGACGCGAGCTTCCAGAACCGGCTGCGCGCCGCGATGTCGCTGTTCACCATCAACTCGGCGCTGTTCATGCTCAAGCAGGACATCTCCGAATGCCAGGCGGCGGACCACCCGCAGGACGGCGAGGCGAAGGTGGCCACCCTGGGGGAGGCCATGACGGCCGCGCAGCAGGTCGCGCTGGAGATCGGCGGCCTGATCGGCCACCCGGCCGCGCACGTCTGACCCGCCCGCGCCCGTCCGGTCCACACGTCCGGTCCACACGTCCGACCCGCAGCCGGCTCGTGGCCGCCCGGGCCGCCCCGCGGCGGAGCACACCGAAGGGCGGCCCGACCGGCGAAAGCGCCGGTGACCGGGCCGCCCGGCCACCGGCGCGGTCGTCAGAACCCGGTGACCCCGTGCCCGGAGAGGTACGCGATCGGGTTGATCACCGCGCCGTAGTGGTTGCTGGCACGGATCTCGAAGTGCAGGTGGGGCCCGGTCGAGTTGCCGGTGTTCCCGGACCGGCCGATCTCCTCGGCCGCCGCCACCCGGTCGCCCGTCGACACCGAGACCGACGACAGGTGCGCGTACTGCGCGAAGCGCCCGTCCGCCAGCCGCAGGACGACCTCCTTGCCGTAGGCGCCGTCCCAGCCGGCCGAGACCACGGTGGCGTTCCCGACCGCGAGCAGCGGGGTGCCCGGGGCGACCGCGAAGTCCACCCCGGTGTGATAGCCGGCCGCGTACTCCGGGTTGGCCACGCCGTACGGGTTGCTGGTGGGCGCGCCGGGCACCGGGGCGGACCACTCCGGCGCGGGGGCGGGCGCCGGCTCCGGGGCCGGTTCGGGCGCGGGCGCCTGGTCCTCGGCGGGGGCCGGCTCGGCGGGCACCTCGACGGGTGGCTCGACGGGCAGGAGATTCGCGGCGACCGTCACGTACTCCTGTGCCGAGTCCTGCTCGTGCGGCAGCTTGTACGGGCTCGGCCCCGACACCTGGACCAGGCCTGGGGCGGGGGCCGCGCCCTGCGGGGCGGTGAAGGCCGAGCTGCCGGGGGTGGTGGGTATGACCGTCTGGGCCGAGGCGCTGCCCGGGGAAGCGACCAGCAGGGCGCCGGACAGTATCACCGCGGTGGCGCCGACCGCGGTGACGGTGCGGTGCCGGTCGTCCCAGAGCCGGGTGCAGGGCAGGGCGGGAGCGGGCGCCGCGAGTGCGCGCAGCGGTGCGGTATGGGTGCGGACGGCGCGGCCGAGCCTGGGCTGCCAGGCCGCCGCCTGGGCCGCCGTGCGGGCGGCGAGGCGGCGCAGAGCCGGCCCCATGGGCGGGACAGAGGACATCGGTAGCTCAACCTCACGAACGTACGGGGGCAGCACAGGGGCCCGTTCGGGCGTGCTGAGCGGGGGACCACTCAGGTTTAACCGTCACCGAGCGGAGTCCCAAACGGCGTGACCTACTACGGCGTGTAGTCAGCGTTGCGTCGGAGATTCAAGCCGACGGAGTAACGATCACGTGATCCGATCGTCAGTTCACGGCTTTCGTCGCCCCGGCCGGCCACCGCACCGCTCTACTACCGCCGCTCGTATCGGAGCGCGGCGCTGTGACCAGTGCCACCCGCCGCCGGGGTTTGGCCGTCCGCCCCTGTCCGCACCGCTGACCGGACGGTCCTGCTGCGGGACCATCAACGCATGTATGCCAATAGGAGCAAAGAGACCGAAGGCGGCGACCGGCAGAGCATCCAGGACCGCCGCTTCGCCGCACTGCGCGGCTGTGAGCGGCTGCTCTCCGGCGCCCGGCCGCAGAGCCTGCGCGACCGCCTCGCCGCCCTGGCCGAGGAGGGCGCGAGCGTGTACGACCTGGACCGCCGGCCGGACATGTACGGCGACGGCGTGGTCCGGACCCTGGAGTGCCGGATCGCCGGGCTGCTCGGCACCGAGGACGCGGCCTTCTTCCCCACCGGCACCATGGCGCAGCAGATCGCGCTGCGGATCCACGCCGAGGCCGCCGGGCTGCGGACCGTCGCGGCGCATCCGCTCGGCCACACCGAGCAGCACGAGCGGCACGCGCTCAGCGCCCTCAGCGGGCTGCGCAGCGTCTGGCCCACCATCGCGCCGCGTCTGCCCACGGTGGCCGAGCTCCGCGGCTTCGACGAGCCGTACGCCGCCATGATCCTGGAGCTGCCGTTGCGCGAGGCCGGGTTCGTCCTGCCGGACTGGGAGGAACTGGCGGCCGTCGCCGAGGTCGTCCGGGCGGAGCACGGCGCGGCGCTGCACCTCGACGGCGCCCGGATCTGGGAGTCGGTGGTCCATCTCGGCCGCCCGCTGCCGGAGATCGTCGCGCTGACCGACTCGGTCTACGTCTCCTTCTACAAGACCCTCGGCGGGCTCAGCGGCGCCGCGCTGGCCGGCGGGGCCGGCTTCGTCCGGACCGCCAGGACCTGGCGGCACCGGTACGGTGGCCAGCTCTTCCAGCAGTGGCCGGCCGCGCTGGCCGCGCTCGCCGGGCTGGATCGTGAACTGCCGCTCCTGGAGGGGTATGTGACGCATGCGAGGACCGTCGCGGCGGCCCTGGCCGAGGCGTTCGCGGCCGTGCCGGGGGCCCGGGTCCACCCGGCCCCGCCGCACACCCACCAGTTCCAGCTCTGGCTTCCCCACGCTCCCGGGGAGCTGGAGGAGGCGGGTCTGCGGCTGGCGGAGGAGTCGCGGACCGCGCTGTTCGGCGGCTGGCGCGAGAACGGCCTGCCGGGTCTGTCGATGACGGAGGTCACGGTGGCCGCCGACGCCCTGGAGTGGACGGCCGCGGACGTCGCCGAGGCCGCGGCGGCCTTCCTCGCCCTGCTGCCGCGCCGGTCGGCCTGAACAGACGTCCGGCCCGCCCCCGCGCGGTGCGGGGACGGGCCGGACAGGGTGTATCAGTGCTGCCTGGTCACAGGCTGATCGTCACTGCTCGGTTCGATCAGTTGTCGACGGGGCGGACGCGGATCCAGGTCTCGAGGTAGTTCGAGGACTCGTTCTCGACCTCGATGCTGGTGCCGGTCTTGGGGACGATGACGCTGCTGTACGGGTTGTCCGCCGACCAGTACGACTTCAGGTCGCTGAACGAGTCGATGCCCTTGGCCTTCGGGACGACCGTCTCGACGCCGTTCTTGTGCAGGGTCAGGCTGTCGACCTTGCGCGAGCCGAAGGTGGAGTCGTAGCCCTGGATGCGCGGGCGCATCAGGGTGCCGTCGTTCCACTTCAGCGGGGTCGGGTGCGAGTCGATCGGGAGGAGCAGGCCCGAACCCTTGTGGTTGGTGACGTTGTTGTCGCTCTGGGAGGTGTCCCACAGCCAGATCAGCAGACCGGCCTGGTAGGGGTAGTGCTCCACCCAGTTCGGCCTGTCGGCGAAGCCGAAGTTGTACGGGCCGGTCTTCAGGGTCCGGTCGTACGAGATCGGCTGACGGTTCTCGGCGATGTAGTACTGGGCGTAGTCCTGGGTGAACTTGCCGGTGGTCCGCGAGAAGCCGTTGGCGGTCCAGCCGTTGTCACCGTTCTCGGCACCGTCGGAGAAGACGGTGGCACCGTTGGCGGTGACGGCGATGTCGTCCAGGGCCAGGCCCTTGAGGTGCAGGCCGCCGTCCGTGGTGTTGTGGAAGCGGACCTTGACGGCCTTGCCGGCGTAGGCGTCCAGCGGGAAGACCAGGTCGCCCCACTTGTTGCCCGAGGTGCCGCTCAGGGCGGCGTTGTCGGCCGGGTCGTGCGGGAGGGCGACGCCGTTGAAGGTGCCGTCCAGGGCCTTCCAGGTGGCGCCACCGTCGGTGGAGACCTCGCCGTAGGCGTAGTCGAAGTCCTGCTCCAGCTCGTACCAGGCCTTCGCGGTGAGCGAGGCGGTGGTCTTGCCGGTCAGGTCGACGTCGCGGGTCAGCGTGACGTTCAGGTCGTCGGCGCTGCCGCTCCACCACTCGTTGGCACCCGCGTACGGGGTGTTGATCACGGTGGTGACGGGCTTCTTCGGGAGGTCGACGACCAGTGCCTGCGGCAGCTTGGTGTTGAACTCGACCGGGCCGATGTGGTGGGTCGACTCGGTGCCGGCCTTGGCCTTGTCGAACTTCAGCCAGCCGAGCTTGAGCTTGCTCCAGGCGTCGAGGTCGTTCGGCATGTCGCCGATCGAGTTCTTGCCCTCGCCGAGCCAGGATCCGGAGGACATCAGCGACCAGAAGCCGACCGAGTTGTCGATTCCGCTGCCCGTGGTGTCGTACAGGTCCGGGAGGCCGAGGTCGTGACCGTACTCGTGGGCGAAGACACCGAGGCCGCCGTTCTCGGGCTGCATGGTGTAGTCGCCGATCCAGATGCCGGTGTCGCCGACCGGGGTGCCACCCAGCTTGTTGTCGGACGGGCCGGTGGAGCCGGCCTGGGTGCTGTAGACGTACGAGCGGTGGGCCCAGAGCGCGTCGGTGCCCTGCTTGCCACCGCCGGCCGACTGGTCCTCACCGGCGTGCACGATCTGGAAGTGGTCGATGTAACCGTCCGGCTCGTTGAAGTTGCCGTTGTGGTTGTAGTCGTACCGGTCCCACTGGTCGTACTGCGAGATCGTGGCCTTGATCTGAGCGTCCGTCTGGCCCTTGGCCTTCTGGTCGGCGACCCAGGCGTTGATGCCGTCGCGGATCAGGTCCTGCGCGTTGTTGCAGACGTGCTGGCCACAGAAGTCCGAGCCGTAACGGGCCTCGTTCCACGGCACCCGCACCCAGTCGGTGACCTGACCGTCCACCGAGTAGCGGCCCGAGGACTGCTTCTCGTAGTAGGTCTTCAGCGAGTCCTGGTTCTTGCTGAAGTACAGGTCCTGGTAGTGCTGCTGGTTGTAGTCGGCCTGCCACAGCGTCGAGTTGTTGGTGGCCGGGTCCGGCTTCTCGATCTGGTTGCGCTGCGGGCCGGGGGTGCCGCCGTACTTGATCTTGCCATCGGCGGTCTTGGTGGTGTTGTCCACCTGGTCGCTGAAGTCGACCAGGATGGTGAAGATCTTGTCCGTGCGCTCACGGGCGAGCTCGACGTACTTGTCCTTGCCGAGCTTGATGCTGCTGCCGCCGCCGTGCTGCTCGATCTTGGCGGTGCCGGCGAGCAGCTGCTCGGTGGCGAGCTTCTGCTCGGCCTCGACCTTCTCGGTCAGCGGGCCCGGAATGTTGTGATCAGTGCTGATCTGAACGGCGTCGGCCGGGTCGTTCGGGACGGGGGCAGAGCCGGCCGCGACGGCCATGCTCGGGAACAGCCCCGCGCCGAGCGCGGCTATGACCGCCCCGGCCGTGGCGGCCGCAGCGGCTTTCCTGGTCATCTTCAACGTTGTGACGTCCTCCCCAAACCGGTCCGGCTCTTGGCCTTCCGGTGAACCAATGAAAGACAGGTGGGACGTATTTGATCCAAGCGGGGGCGGAAAAGATAGACCTTGACCGTGACATGGCCACAGCGCTATGCTCCGCGACTCCCTATCAGCTGACGATCTGTCAATATCCGTAGCGTTAAAGTTGCCTTGAAATCCGGTCGCACGCACACCAGCCCCCGGCCGGGCCCGCCAGCTGCGACTTCGTGGGACGCGTCACGGCTTCCGCGATGCCACGCAAAACGGCCCGGGCCCCTGGCGCGAACGCCAGGGGCCCAGACCGTGTGCTGTTATCTGTTAACTGTTGCTACTTCGTCAGGTCCGGACCCGACGAGGCGACCGCGGCCGGAGTGTCCGCGACCGCGGACTTCTCCTCGCCCCGGAAGGTGAACTTCGCTTCCTTGCCCTCGCCCTCGACCCCGACGACCACGATGTGGCCGGCCCGCAGCTCGCCGAAGAGGATCTTCTCGGAGAGGTGGTCCTCGATCTCGCGCTGGATGGTGCGGCGCAGCGGACGGGCACCGAGCAGCGGGTCGTAGCCGCGCTTGGCCAGCAGCTTCTTGGCCTCGATGCTGAGCTCCAGGCCCATGTCACGGTCCCTGAGCCGACCGTCCACCTTGTCGATCATCAGGTCGACGATCTGGATGATGTCTTCCTCGGACAGCTGGTGGAAGACCACGATGTCGTCGACACGGTTCAGGAACTCGGGGCGGAAGTGCTGCTTGAGCTCCTCGCCGACCTTCGCCTTCATCCGCTCGTACCCGGTGGTGGAGTCGCCCGTGGCCGCGAAGCCCAGGTTGAACCCCTTGGAGATGTCCCGGGTGCCGAGGTTGGTCGTCATGATGATGACGGTGTTCTTGAAGTCGACCACGCGGCCCTGGGAGTCGGTCAGCCGACCGTCCTCCAGGATCTGCAGCAGCGAGTTGAAGATGTCCGGGTGGGCCTTCTCCACCTCGTCGAAGAGGACGACGGAGAACGGCTTGCGGCGCACCTTCTCGGTCAGCTGGCCGCCCTCCTCGTAGCCCACGTAGCCGGGGGGCGAACCGAAGAGCCGGGAGACGGTGTGCTTCTCCGAGAACTCGGACATGTCGAGCGAGATCAGTGCGTCCTCGTCGCCGAAGAGGAACTCGGCGAGCGTCTTGGACAGCTCGGTCTTACCGACACCGGACGGGCCGGCGAAGATGAACGAGCCGCCGGGGCGCTTCGGGTCCTTGAGGCCCGCACGGGTGCGCCGGATGGCCTGGGAGAGCGCCTTGATGGCGTCCTTCTGGCCGATGACGCGCTTGTGCAGCTCGTCCTCCATGCGCAGCAGCCGCGAGGACTCCTCCTCGGTGAGCTTGAAGACCGGGATGCCGGTGGCGGTGGCCAGGACCTCCGCGATGAGCTCCTCGTCCACCTCCGCGACGACGTCCATGTCGCCGGCCTTCCACTCCTTCTCGCGCTTGGTCTTGGCCTGCAGGAGCTGCTTCTCGTCGTCGCGCAGGGACGCGGCCTTCTCGAAGTCCTGCGCGTCGATCGCGCTCTCCTTCTCGCGGCGCACGTCGGCGATCTTCTCGTCGAACTCGCGCAGGTCCGGCGGCGCGGTCATCCGGCGGATGCGCATGCGCGAACCGGCCTCGTCGATCAGGTCGATGGCCTTGTCCGGCAGGAAGCGGTCCGAGATGTACCGGTCGGCCAGGGTGGCGGCGGCGACCAGGGCGGCGTCCGTGATGGAGACCCGGTGATGGGCCTCGTAGCGGTCGCGCAGACCCTTGAGGATCTCGATGGTGTGCGGCAGCGAGGGCTCGGCGACCTGGATCGGCTGGAAGCGGCGCTCCAGCGCGGCGTCCTTCTCCAGGTGCTTGCGGTACTCGTCCAGGGTGGTGGCACCGATGGTCTGCAGCTCGCCGCGGGCCAGCATCGGCTTGAGGATGCTGGCGGCGTCGATGGCGCCCTCGGCGGCGCCCGCGCCGACCAGGGTGTGCAGCTCGTCGATGAACAGGATGATGTCGCCGCGGGTGCGGATCTCCTTGAGGACCTTCTTCAGGCGCTCCTCGAAGTCACCGCGGTAGCGGGAGCCGGCCACCAGGGCGCCCAGGTCCAGCGTGTAGAGCTGCTTGTCCTTGAGCGTCTCCGGGACCTCGCCCTTGACGATCGCCTGGGCCAGGCCCTCGACCACGGCCGTCTTGCCGACGCCGGGCTCACCGATCAGCACGGGGTTGTTCTTGGTGCGGCGGGACAGCACCTGCATGACCCGCTCGATTTCCTTCTCGCGCCCGATCACCGGGTCGAGCTTGGCCTCGCGGGCGGCCTGGGTGAGGTTGCGGCCGAACTGGTCCAGGACCAGCGAGGTCGACGGGGTGCCCTCGGCGGGCCCGCCGGCCGTGGCCGACTCCTTGCCGCCCCCGGTCTGGTAGCCGGAGAGCAGCTGGATGACCTGCTGGCGCACCCGGTTGAGGTCGGCGCCGAGCTTCACCAGGACCTGGGCGGCGACGCCCTCGCCCTCGCGGATGAGGCCGAGCAGGATGTGCTCGGTGCCGATGTAGTTGTGACCGAGCTGCAGGGCCTCCCGGAGCGACAGCTCCAGGACCTTCTTCGCCCGGGGGGTGAAGGGAATGTGACCGGACGGGGCCTGCTGGCCCTGGCCGATGATCTCCTCGACCTGCTGGCGAACGGCCTCAAGAGAAATCCCGAGGCTCTCCAGGGCCTTAGCGGCGACACCCTCACCCTCGTGGATCAGACCCAGGAGGATGTGCTCGGTGCCGATGTAGTTGTGGTTGAGCATCCGGGCTTCTTCCTGAGCCAGGACGACAACCCGCCGCGCGCGGTCGGTGAACCTCTCGAACATCGTTTATCGCTCCTCAGAGCGGTCGGGCAGTTCGGGGTCGGTCCCCGCCCTGTCCTTCCGCATGCTAGTCCCGCTCAGCGGCGCGGCCCACGGATTCACTCCCCGCTACGGGAGCGAGATGCTGCGCGACCAGCCGACACCAATCCCAACCTGATGCTGGGAGACGGTGTTCCCACAGGTGGGCCGGATGCACCGGATACCGCTACGCCATCGGCGAACAACACCTGCCTCGGCGCAGCCGGACGGCCCCCGGCCGGTCACGCGTACTGCCCCGGGCGGGGTACACGACCCCGTCCACCGGCATTCATACCCGGTATCGGGGTGGTTCTCGCGCAGTTTCCGTGGCGATGGTGTTCGCCTGGCGAGAAGTCGGCCGGCGGTGACGGTGGTTCAGCCGCGGCCGTCGCACCGTCCCGGTGGTGTCCGCGTTACCGCTTCGCCCTTACAGCGTTGCACGGCTCGTGATTGTTCCGCCGCCCGAGCCGGTGCCCCGGACGCCCGGGCCGGCGGCGGGCACCGGGGGCGCACCGCGGGGCGCGGAGGAGATTCCCCCCGCGCCCCGCACGTGTGCCGTGTGACGTCTCACGCGGCCGCCGGAGCCCCGCATCCGCTCCGGCGGTCGGACGGCGCCGGAATCAGGACGCGTTGGCCTTGTCGTAGGCCTCGCGGACGGTGCTCGGCACCCGGCCGCGGTCGTTGACCTCCAGGCCCTGCTCCTTGGCCCACGCGCGGATCTTGGCGGTGTCCGGAGCGCTGCCGGACGGGCGCGGTGCCGTGCCGCGGCCGGGGCGCCGGGCGCCGGCCAGCCGGCCGCTCTGCTTGCGGCCCTTCTCCACATACGGCGCCAGCAGACCGCGCAGCTTGTCCGCGTTGGCGCTCTTCAGGTCGATCTCGTAGGCAACGCCGTCGAGCGCGAACGTCACCGTCTCGTCCGCCGAACCACCGTCGAGATCGTCTTCAAGAATGACCTGCACCCTCTGTGCCACGGGCTTCCCTTTCCGTTAAACGACCCATTGCCTAAGGAAAGGAAAGCGCCTTTCCCCGGAAAACACAAACCCCTGACCGCGCCGGGAGCCGCTCAGAGGTGCAGCAGCATGCGTGAGTTGCCCAGTGTGTTGGGCTTCACCCGCTCCAGGTCCAGGAACTCCGCGACACCTTCATCGTACGAGCGGAGAAGTTCTTCATAGACATCCGTAGCGACCGCCGCCGGGTCTGTCGTACCATCATCGGTTTCCTGGAGCTCATCGATCTCGACGAAACCGTGTTTCGCGAAGAAGGGCACCTCGAACGTCAAGCAGAAAATCCGACGGACGCCGAGCCAGCGCGCGGTCTGCAGCAGCTTCTCCAGAAGGAGGTGTCCCACCCCGTGTCCGCGGCAGGACGGATCCACCGCGAGTGTGCGCACCTCGGCGAGGTCTTCCCACATCACGTGCAGCGCGCCGCAGGCCACCACGGCCCCGTTGTCGTCGCGTTCCGCGACCCAGAACTCCTGGACGGATTCGAACAGGGTGACGGTGGGCTTGTCGAGCAGAATGCCGTCGCGTGAGTAGGCGTCGATGAGCCCGCGTACGGCCCGCACGTCCGTGGTCCGCGCCCGGCGGATGGTGACCTCCATGGCGGGACGCTATCGCGTCGGGCCCGGCGCGGTCTCCTCGGTATCCGGGCTATCCGGATCGGGCGGGAACAGAGCGGCCACCCGCAACGCGTCGCGGAGTGCCTCCCGTTGCTCGGGGGACATCAGGCCGAAGAAGTGCACCAGGGCCGCCGCGGGATTGTCACTGGTGGCCCAGGCATCGTTCATCAGGGCCGCCGTGTAGGCCTCGCGGGACGAGACCGGCTCATATCGATAGGCCCGTCCGGCGCGCTCGCGGCGCAGCCAGCCCTTTCTGTGGAGCTTGTCGAGGACGGTCATCACGGTGGTGTACGCGATATCGCGTTCCGACTGCAGATCCACGAGAACCTCGCGAACCGTCACCGGTCGGTTCCACTGCCACACCCGGGTCATGATGGCGTTCTCAAGTTCGCCGAGTTGCCGGACCATAGTGCGGCCAGGATAGGGAGTGAATGGGGCAAATCTTGTGAAGTACCGCCAAACCGGCGCGCCGCCACCCCCGGAATCGGGAATGGCGGCGCGGTGGTGTTCGCGGACGGCCGACAGGTCAGTCGGCCAGATCCTCCTTGGCCTTCTGGGCTCCGCCCTGGCTGCGGATGATGGCCCGCACCAGGAAGCCGAAGCCGATCGCCATGACCAGCGGCGGGACGATCGCGCTGACGTAGTCCATCAGGTCACTCCTCCTCGGTCTTCTCCGCCGCGGTGGCGGCGGACGCCTTGGGTTCCGGCTTCACCAGCGGGAAGAGCACGGTCTCCCGGATGTTCTTGCCGGTGAGCAGCATGATCAGGCGGTCCACCCCGAGGCCGAGGCCGCCGGTGGGCGGCATCGCGTACTCCAGGGCCCGCAGGAAGTCCTCGTCGACCTGCATCGCCTCGACGTCGCCGCCGGCCGCCAGCAGGGACTGCGCGGTGAGGCGGGCCCGCTGCTCGACCGGGTCGACCAGCTCGGAGTAGGCGGTGCCGATCTCGGTGCCGAAGATCACCAGGTCCCACTTCTCGGCCACGCCCGGGACCGAGCGGTGCTGGCGGGTCAGCGGGGAGACCTCGGTCGGGTAGTCCTTGATGAAGGTCGGCCGGACGGCGTTCTCCTCCAGCAGGCGCTCGACCATCTCCAGCACGATCTGACCGTGGCCCCAGTCCTTCTCGAACGGGATGCCGTGCTCGGCGGCCAGCTCGCGCAGCTCCTCCACCGAGGTCTCCGGGGTGACCTCGGTGTCCAGGCGGGCGGAGATGCCCGGGTAGACGCCGACCTCGTCCCACGGCTCGGCCAGGTCGATCTCGTGCTCGACGCCGTGCGGGTCGAGGCCGCGGATCACCGTGGTGCCCAGCGCGTCCCGGGCGGCGTTGACGATCGTCGCCCGGATCAGCTCGGCCTGGGTGTCGTAGTCGCCGTAGGCCTCGTACGACTCCAGCGAGGTGAACTCGGGGTTGTGGGTGGAGTCCGCGCCCTCGTTGCGGAAGTTGCGGTTGATCTCGAAGACCTTCTCCGCGCCGCCGACCACCAGCCGCTTGAGGTACAGCTCCGGGGCGATCCGCATGAAGAGGTCGATGCCGTACGCGTTGATGTGGGTCTTGAACGGGCGGGCGTTGGCGCCGCCGTGCACCGGCTGCAGCATCGGGGTCTCGACCTCGATGTAGCCGCGCTCCTCGTAGGTGCGGCGGATCGAGCGGACCACCTTGCTGCGCAGGTGCAGGATCTCGCGGGCCTCGGGGTTGACGATCAGGTCGACGTACCGCTGGCGGACCCGGGCCTCCGGGTCGGTCAGGCCCTTGTGCTTGTCCGGCAGCGGGCGCAGGCACTTGGCGGTGAGCGCCCAGCGGTCCACCATCACCGACAGCTCGCCGCGGCGGGAGGTGATCACCTCGCCCTCGACGCCGACCTGGTCGCCCAGGTCGATGTCCGACTTCCAGGCCGCCAGCCGCTCCTCGCCCAGCTTGTCCAGGGAGAACATCACCTGGAGGTCTCCGGTCCCGTCGCGCAGCGTGGCGAAGCAGAGCTTGCCGCCGGTGCGGGAGAGGATCACCCGGCCGGTGATGCCGACCCGCTCGCCGGTCGCGGTGTCCGGGGCCAGGTCGGGGTGCTTGGCGCGGAGATCCGCGATGGTGCTGGTGCGGGGGAAGCCGACCGGGTACGGGTCGACGCCGGCCGCCCGGAGCCGGTCGAGCTTCTCGCGCCGGACGCGCATCTGCTCGGGAAGGTCGTCGGTCGCGGGGATGGGGCTCTGATCGCTCACCCCACAAGGGTAGCCAGCCCCCGTCGGTGCTCCGCCACGGGATATCCGCGTCGCACGCCGGAGGGGGAGACCGCGGCTGCGGTCTCCCCCTCCGGCGGGTGCGGCGGACGGTCAGCCGGTGCCGGTGGCGAGCTCCAGTTCCTCCGGGCCGTCGGTCGGCGGAGCCGGGCGGACCGGGGGCTTGGGGCGGCGGCCGAAGAGCTCGGCGGGGGTGGGCATCCGGTGGGGGCGGGGCTCGGTCGGGGGAGCGGCGGGCTGCTCGGCGGGGGAGTCGGTGCTGCTCATCGGAATCCGTCCTCCAACAGGGGTGGGGAGACTGCGCAGGGGTGCGGCAGGACTCGGTACGGCCATGAGGTGGCGCTGGCCGGTGGTGAGGGCGAGCCGCTCGCGGACGGCGGCCTCGGCCAGCGCGTGGCAGCGCCCGGCGAGCCGGGAACGGCGGACCCGCTCGCCGTGGCCGCACGGCTGACGGGTCAGGCCGCGCAGCGCGGTGAGGTCCTCGGGTCCGGGCAGGTAGCCGTCGGCCACGGCCTCCTCCAGACGTTCCAGGTAGCCGCTGGCGCTGCCGGGCAGCGCCGACCGGTACCGGCCGAGGTCGGCGAGGAGGAAGGCGCGGAGCCGGCCGCCTTCCTGGACGGCTTCGTCGATCGCCTCGGTCAGGCGCAGTGCGTCCTGGACGTCCTCCGCCCACAGTTCGGCGCCCGCGCCGGCGAACGGCAGCGGTCCTTGGAGGTGGACGGGTACGGCGGGGTGCAGGGCTTGGGCGAGGGCGCGGCGCAGCACGCGGACTTCGTCGGCGCTGAAGGCCATGCCGCCGCGCGATCCGTGTGGCGTAGGCATGGGCTGACACTACGTGAGGAATATCCGATTTGTCGGTAGCGTCGCGCCGAATCCGCACGTTCGGCCCGGTGCCGGGGGTCCGGGCCGCGGGTGAGGTGCCCCGTTCGCCGGGATGTGGCGCCCGCCACACGCCGATGGCGTGTCCGCGGGGGGACACGCCATCGGGTGAAGCTGCGGGAAGGCCTCAGCTGGGGCGGTTGCGCTCGTACACCAGGCGCAGGCCGATCAGGGTCAGCCAGGGCTCGTGGACGTCGATGGTGGTCGCCTCGCCGAGGACCAGCGGGGCGAGCCCGCCGGTGGCGATGACCTGGACGTCGTCCGGGTCCTTGGCGAGCTCGCGGGCCATCCGGTCGACCAGGCCGTCGACCTGGCCGGCGAAGCCGTAGAGGATGCCGGACTGCATGCCCTCGACGGTGTTCTTGCCGATCACGTTCCGCGGCCGGGCGAGCTCGATCTTGCGCAGCTGGGCGCCGCGGACACCGAGCGCCTCCACCGAGATCTCGATGCCGGGGGCGATCGCCCCGCCGACGTAGTCGCCGCGGGCGCTCACCGCGTCGAAGGTGGTGGCGGTCCCGAAGTCGACCACGATGCACGGGCCGCCGTACAGGTGGTTGGCGGCCAGGGCGTTGACGATCCGGTCGGCGCCGACCTCCTTGGGGTTGTCCATCAGGACGTGCACGCCGGTCTTGACCCCCGGCTCCACGATCACCGTGGGGACGTCGCCGTAGTAGCGGCGGGCCATCTCACGGAGCTCGTGGAGCACGGCGGGGACCGAGGAGCAGATCGCCAGGCCCTCCACCGCGGCCTCGGCGACCGCGGTGTGGGCGCCCATCAGGCCCTGCAGAAGCACCGCCAGCTCGTCGGCCGTACGGCGTGGATCGGTGGAGATCCGCCAGTGCTCGACCACCTCCTCGCCGTCGAACAGGCCGAGCGTGGTCTGGGTGTTGCCGACGTCGATCGTGAGCAGCATGGGGTGCTTTCTGCGGGTCGGAGCGGGCGGGGTCGAGCTGACCGACAAGCCCTAGGCGCGCAGGTCCAGGCCGATGTCCAGGATCGGCGAGGAGTGCGTGAGCGCGCCCACGGCCAGGTAGTCGACACCAGTCTGGGCGACCTCGCGCGCGGTGGCCAGGGTCAGACCGCCGGACGCCTCCAGCCGGGCCCGGCCGGCCACCAGGTCGACGGCCTCCTTCAGCCGCGGGACGGTGAAGTTGTCCAGCAGGATCAGGTCGGCCCCGGCCTCCAGGACCGGCGGGATCTGCTCCAGGGTGTCCACCTCGACCTCGACCGGCAGCTCCGGGTAGGCGGCCCGGACGGCCCGGAAGGCCTCGGCCACACCGCCGGCCGCCACCACGTGGTTGTCCTTGACCAGGGCGGCGTCGGAGAGCGCCATCCGGTGGTTGGCGCCGCCGCCGCAGCGCACCGCGTACTTCTGCAGCGCGCGCAGGCCCGGGGTGGTCTTGCGGGTGTCGCGGACCACCGCGCCGGTGCCCTCCAGGGCGTCCGCCCAGGCGCGGGTGGCGGTGGCGATGCCGGAGAGGTGGCAGAGCAGGTTGAGCGCGCTGCGCTCGGCGGTCAGCAGGTCGCGGGTACGGCTGCGGACCGAGAGCAGCACCTGGCCGGCCTCGACCCGGTCGCCGTCCTGGACGTGCCGCTCGACCTCGAACTCCTCCTCGCAGACCAGCGAGACGACGGCCTCGGCGATCCGCAGGCCGGCCACCACGCCCGCCTCGCGGGCGGTGAAGTCGGCGGTGGCGACGGCGTCGGCGGGCACGGTGGCGACCGAGGTGACGTCCTCGCCGCCGGCCAGGTCCTCGGCCAGCGCCAGGGTGGCGATGTCCTCGACCTCGACCGGGTCCAGCCCGGCCTCCTCCAGCAGCTCGGCGAGCTGCGGGTCCAGGCCGGTCTCGTAGCCCTCGCCGTCCCCGCAGGCGCAGCCGT
The DNA here is from genome assembly GCF_044744345.1 of Kitasatospora sp. NPDC087315. Classification (NCBI taxonomy): domain Bacteria; kingdom Bacillati; phylum Actinomycetota; class Actinomycetes; order Kitasatosporales; family Streptomycetaceae; genus Kitasatospora; species Kitasatospora sp. NPDC087315. The sequence continues at coordinate 261,439 of NZ_JBIUYD010000007.1, forward strand.
CGCCGCAACCGCCCTGGGAGTCGGCCAGGGAGAGTTCCTCGTGGGAGTGGGTCATGGTTCTACTGCTCCTCAGGGGTGCTGACAAGATCGCCGGAGGCGGTGAGGGTGGTGATCAGGTGGCGCCGCCAGTGGGCGTCGTCCCGCTCGGGGAAGTCCTCGCGCCAGTGGCAGCCACGGGTCTCCGCGCGCTGCGCGGCGGCCGTGACCAGGGCGGTGGCGACCAGCAGCAGGTTGGCGGCCTCCCAGGTCTCCACCCGGGGGTCGGCCGGCTTCGCCTCGGCGGCGTCCGCGTACGCCTGCTCGGCGAGCAGCGCCAGCCCGGCCGCGGAGTCGGCCATCGAGGTGGCCGAGCGCAGCACGCCCGCGCCGCGCGACATCAGCCGCTGGATCTCGGCGCGTGCCTCGGGAGCGGGCAGCGGCACCGGGTGCGCGGCGCGCGCCGCGGCCACGTCCACCGACCGCTCGGGCAGCTCGCCGGCCCGGTGGCGGGCGATCAGGTCGGCGGCGATCCGCTCGGCGAAGACCAGGCCCTCCAGCAGCGAGTTGGAGGCCAGCCGGTTGGCGCCGTGCACCCCGGTGCAGGCCACCTCGCCGCAGGCGTACAGGCCGGGCACGGTGGTGCGGCCCCGCAGGTCGGTGTGGACGCCGCCGGAGGCGTAGTGGGCGGCCGGGGCGACCGGGATCGGCTCGGTGACCGGGTCGATGCCGTGCGCGCGGCAGGAGGCGAGGATGGTCGGGAACCGCCGCTCCCACATGTCGGCGCCGAAGTGCCGCCCGTCCAGGTACATGTGATCGGTGCCCTGGAGCTGCATCCGCCGGGTGATGGCCTTGGCGACGATGTCGCGCGGGGCCAGTTCGGCCAGCTCGTGCTGCCCGACCATGAAGCGCGTCCCGTCGGCGTCGACGAGGTGGGCGCCCTCGCCGCGGACCGCCTCGGAGACCAGCGGCTGCTGGCCCTCGGCGTCCGGTCCGAGCCAGAGCACGGTCGGGTGGAACTGGACGAACTCCAGGTCGGCGGCGGCGGCGCCGGCCCGCAGGGCGAGCGCCACGCCGTCGCCGGTGGAGACCGCCGGGTTGGTGGTGGCGGAGAAGACCTGGCCCATGCCGCCGGTGGCGAGCACCACCGCGCGGGCCCGGATGGCGCCGACGCCGTCGCGCTGGCCCTCGCCCATCACGTGCAGGGTGAGGCCGGCCGCGTGGCCGTCGGCGTCGGTCAGCAGGTCGAGGACGAGCGCGTGCTCGATCAGCTCGAGGTCCGGGTCGGACCGCACGGCGGAGACCAGGGCGCGCGATATCTCGGCACCGGTGGCGTCCCCGCCGGCGTGCGCGATCCGGCTCCGGTGGTGGCCGCCCTCGCGGGTGAGCAGGATCTCGCCCTCGGCGTCGCGGTCGAACGCCGCGCCGGTGGCGATCAGATGGCGGACGGCCTCCGGGCCCTCGGTGACGAGGACCCGGACGGCCTCCTCGTCGCAGACACCGGCGCCGGCCACCAGGGTGTCGTCCAGGTGCTGCTCGGGGGTGTCGCCCTCGCCCAGGGCGGCGGCGATGCCGCCCTGGGCCCACCGGGTGGACCCGTCGTCCAGCATCGCCTTGGTGACCACCGTGGCCCGCAGGCCGGCCTTGCGGACGTTGAGGGCGACGGTGAGGCCGGCCACCCCGGAGCCGACCACCACGACGTCGGTGGTGGCCGTCCAGCCGGGGGCGGGGGCGGTGAGGCGGTGCGTGACGGACATGGCGTTCAGTGGCTCCTTCAGCGCGCGGTCGGGGCCGCGCCGTTGCGGTCACCGTACGCGCCCCCGGCCCGGCGGCCGGGGGGTGCCCCCAGGTCGCCGCGGACCAGCCCGGTGCCCTCCCCGGCCTCGGCCGGGTCGCCGCCCAGGCCGGTGATCCGGTTGCGGTCGTCCACGAAGACGACCCTGGGCAGGTAGCCCTTGGCCTCGGCGGTGTCCATCTGCCCGTAGGCGATCAGGATGACCAGATCGCCGGGGTGGACCAGGCGGGCGGCGGCGCCGTTGATGCCGATCACGCCGGAGCCGCGCGGGCCGGCGATGGTGTAGGTCTCCAGCCGGGCGCCGTTGTTGATGTCGACGATGTGGACCAGCTCGCCGGGGAGCAGGTCGGCGGCGTCGAGCAGGTCCTCGTCCACCGTGACCGAGCCGACGTAGTGCAGGTCGGCCTGGGTCACCGTGGCCCGGTGGATCTTGGACTTGAGCATGGTGCGGAGCATGGGGTCACGCCTCCTGTGAGTGCATGCCTGAGGGGTGCTGCTGCGTTATCGGACGATCATGCGGACGTTGTCGATCAGGCGGGTGGTGCCCACCTTCGCGGCCACGGCCAGCACCGCCTCGCCCTGGAAGCCGTCCGCCGCCTCGGTGAAGTCGTGCGGGTCGACCAGGGCGAGGTAGTCGAGGGTGACGCCCCCGGCGGCGTCGAGGACGGCCGCGGCCGCCTCGCGCACGGCCTTCGGGCCCTGCGCGGCCACGTCGCGGCCGGCGAACAGCGCCTTGGAGAGGGCGAGCGCGTGCTCGCGGTCCTCGGCGGAGAGGTACCGGTTGCGGGAGGACCGCGCCAGCCCGTCCTCCTCGCGGACGGTCGGCACGCCGACGATCTCGACGTCGAAGTCCAGGTCGGCGGTCATCCGCTGGACGATCGCCAGCTGCTGGGCGTCCTTCTCGCCGAAGAAGGCGTAGTCGGGGTCGGTGATGTGCAGCAGCTTGGCGACCACGGTCAGCACCCCGTCGAAGTGGCCGGGCCGGGTGGCGCCCTCGTAGCGCTCGCCCATCGGGCCGGCCGCCAGGCGCACCTGCGGCTCGCCGTTCGGGTAGACCTCCTCGACGGACGGCGCGAAGACCACGTCGGCGCCGTGCTCCTCGGCCAGCCGGACGTCCTCGTCCAGGCTGCGCGGGTAGCGCTCCAGGTCCTCGCCGGCGCCGAACTGCAGGGGGTTGACGAAGACCGTGACGGCCACCCGGCCCTCGTGGCCGACCTGCTTGCGGGCGGCCCGGATCAGCGCGGCGTGGCCCTCGTGCAGCGCGCCCATGGTCATCACGACCGCGTTGTCGACCGGCTGCTCGTCCGGCCAGAAGGCGGCCTCGAAGTCGGCGACGGTGTGGGTGACGACGGCCCGGTGGACCTTGGGTGCCCGCTGCGCCTTGCCGGGCTGCTTGCCGCGTGCCATCAGTGCTTCTCCTCGTTCAGTACGTCCAGCAGCGCCGCCGCCGACGCTTCGTCGATCGTCCCGTTGGCGAGCGCCCGCTGGGCGGTGGCCCTGGCCATCGCCCGGTAGGCCGCCGGGATGTCCGGGGACACCGTACTGAGCTGCGCCAGGTGGCGCCGTACGGTGCCCGCGTCGCCCCGGGCGACCGGGCCGGTGAGGGCCGCGTCGCCGGAGCGCAGGCTGTTGTCCAGGGCGGCGCCGAGCAGCGGGCCGAGCAGCCGTCCGGGCTCGGCGACGCCGGCCGTGCGCAGCAGCTCCAGCGCCTGCGCGACCAGCGTGACCAGGTGGTTGGCGCCGTGCGCGAGGGCCGTGTGGTAGAGCGGGCGGACGCCCTCCGGCACCCACTCGGGCTCGCCGCCCATCTCGACCACCAGCGCCTCGGCGACCGGGCGCAGCTCCTCGGGGGCGGTCACGCCGAACGGGCAGCCGGCCAGCCGGGCGAGGTCGACGGAGGTACCGGTGAAGGTCATCGCGGGGTGCAGCGCGAGCGGCAGCGCGCCGGCCCGGGTGGCGGGCTCCAGGACGGCGACGCCGTGCGCGCCGGAGGTGTGCACTACCAGCTGGCCGGGGCGGACGGCGCCGGTCGAGGCGAGGCCGGCGACCAGGTCGGCGAGGGCGTCGTCGGGGACGGTGAGCAGCACCAGGTCGGCGGCGGCGAGCACCTGCGGCGGGGTGACGATCCGGACGCCGGGCAGCAGCGCCTCGGCGCGGCGGCGGGAGGTGGCGGAGACCCCGGAGGCGGCGACCACGCGGTGCCCGGCGAGCTGGAGGGCGGCGCCGAGGGCGGGGCCCACGCGGCCGGTGCCGACCACGCCGACGGAGAGCCGGGCCGGGCGGTTGCCGGGGTCGGTGGGGTCGCCGAAGCCGTCGGGGAACGGGGCGGGGTCGCCGAACGCGGGGAAGTCGGCACTGTCGGACGTGCTCACGGCCAGGCCCTCGTCCTCACTCTCCGTTCCGGTCCTCCTCGGGTACCGGACGTACCGGCCCATTCTACGGCCGGGCCCGGCGGCCCCGGGCCGGGATCAGTCCGAGGCCCCGGCCCGGATCAGGCCCGCCTCGTAGGCGAGGACCACGGCCTGGACCCGGTCGCGCAGGCCGAGCTTGGCCAGGATCCGGCCGACGTGGGTCTTCACGGTGGCCTCGGAGAGGACCAGCCGGGCGGCGATCTCGCCGTTCGACAGGCCCTGGGCGACCAGCAGGAAGACCTCGCGCTCGCGCTCGGTGAGCGGGCCGAGGGTGTTCGGGCCCGGCGCGTTGTGCGGGGTGGGCAGCACCTCGGCGAAGCGGTCGATCATGCGGCGGGTGGTGGTCGGGGCGACCACCGCGTCCCCGCCGTGCACCGCCCGGATCGCGGCCACCAGCTCGGTCGGCGGCACGTCCTTGAGCAGGAAGCCGCTGGCGCCGGCCTTGAGCGCGGCGAAGGCGTACTCGTCGAGGTCGAAGGTGGTGAGGATGAGCACGTGCGGGGCGTCCGGCAGTGGGCTGCCGTCCTCGGCGAGGCAGATCCGGCGGGTGGCCTGCACCCCGTCCAGGCGGGGCATCCGGACGTCCATCAGGATCACGTCCACCTCCGTGTGCCGCAGCTTCTCCACGGCCTGCGCGCCGTCGCCGGCCTCGGCGACGATCTCGATGTCGCCCTGCGACTGGAGGATCATCCGGAACCCGGTGCGCAGCAGCTCCTGGTCGTCGACGAGCATCACGCGGATGGTCAAGGTGGCTCCTAGGGGGCGCGGCGGCGGGGTCAGTGGGCTGCCTTGAGCGGCAGTACGGCGCGGATCCGGAAGCCGCCGCCGGGGCGGGGGCCGATGTCCAGGCTGCCGCTGACCATACCGACCCGCTCCCGCATGCCGATCAGGCCGTGGCCCTGGCCGTCGGTGCCACCGGAGGACAACTGCTCGTCGGTGGTGCCGCGGCCGTCGTCCTCGATCAGGACGGCCAGCTCGCGCTCGCCGAAGTCGACCGCGACCCGGGCGTGCACGTCGGGGCCGCCGTGCTTGCGGACGTTGGTCAGCGCCTCCTGGACGATCCGGTAGACCGTCAGCTCGACGCCGCGCGGCAGTTCACGCGGGTCGCCGGAGGTGGCGAAGTCCACCTGGAGGCCGGCCGTGCGGACCTGGTCCAGCAGCTCGGGCAGCTCCTCGACGCCGGGCTGCGGCATGTACTCGTCGGCGGTGTCGGCGGTGCGCAGCACGCCCAGCAGGCGGCGCATCTCCACCAGGGCCTGGCGGCCGGTGGAGGCGATCGTGCTGAGCGCCTGCTTGGCCTGCTGGGGCGAGTTGTCCAGGACGTACGCGGCGCCGTCGGCCTGGACGATCATGACGGAGACGTTGTGCGCGACCACGTCGTGCAGCTCGCGGGCGATCCGGGCGCGCTCGGCGGCGACCGCCACCTTGGACTGGGCGTCGCGCTCGCGCTCCAGCCGGGCGGCGCGGTCCTCCAGCTCGACCAGGTAGGCCCGGCGGACCCGGGTGAGCCGGCCCCACGCCCAGCAGAGGATGAACGGGGTGCTCATCAGGAGCGTGATGACGACCGACTCGCCCAGGTGGTACGGCTGCTGCAGGATGTTGCCCTCGCCGTCGAGCTGTGTCTTGGTCGGGTGGAGCCGCCAGAAGACCAGCGGTCCGGCCGCCAGCCCGGCCGCCAGCGCCAGCCGGGACACCCAGGTGGAGGCGAACGCGGCACCGGTGTAGGCGAAGACCAGGTACGCGATGCTGGAGATGGCGGGATCGACGTCCAGCGCGACCTGGCCGACGCCGATCGCGGCGGCGGTGGCCACGGTGGCGTCGGGCCACCGGCGCCGGACGACCATCAGCAGCGGGAGGACCACCGCGATGGCGAGCTGGACGCCGTACCGCCAGCCGTGGTTGCTGCCGTTGTCCGGCAGTACGCCGAGGAAGAGCACGATCGACGCCCAGGCGGCGTCGACCACCATGGGGTGACGGCGGAGCCAGGCGTTGAGTCGATGCACGCCTCAAGGGTAGGCAGCCACCTGGCGTGTTCAGGTCCACCGGGAGGGCGATCCCGCCTACTCCCTAGGTCGGAGAAGCCCCGGTTCCGGTTGGGCGGGTCGTGGCCGGTCCCGGTAGCGTCCCGCCGCATGAGCTGGATGCGGTGGCGGCCCGCCATGGAAGAGGCCCTGTACGCCCCGGAGGGCGGTTTCTACCGCCGGCCGGAGGGCCCGGCCGGGCACTTCCGCACCTCGGTGCACGCCTCCCCGCTGTTCGCCCGCGCGGTGGCCCGGCTGCTGCTGGAGGTCGACGCGGCCCTCGGCCGTCCGGCGGAGCTGGCCTTCGTGGACGTCGGGGCGGGGCGCGGCGAACTGCTGACGGGGGTGCTGGCCGAGCTGCCGGACGCGGTGCGTTCCCGGCTGCGGCCGTACGGCGTGGAGATCGGGGCGCCGCGCCCGGCGGGACTGCCGTCCACAGCCCTGTGGACGACCGTGGTGCCGCGCGGTGTCACCGGCCTGCTGTTCGCCAACGAGTGGCTGGACAACGTGCCGCTGGACCTGGCCGAGGTGGGCGAGGACGGGCGGCTGCGCTATGTCGAGGTGGACACCGCGACGGGCGCGGAGCGCCCGGGCGAGCCGGTGACCGAGGCGGACGCCGCCTGGGCCGCCCGCTGGTGGCCGGGCGGCCGTCCGGGGGACGTGGTGGAGCTGGGCGGCCCCCGGGACGCCGCCTGGGCCTCGGCCGTCGGCGCCCTGGAGCGCGGGCTGGCGGTCGCGGTGGACTACGGGCACACGGCCGCCGCCCGCCCGCCGCTGACCACCCTGACCGGCTTCCGGGCCGGCCGCGAGGTGCCCCCGGTGCCGGACGGCTCCTGCGACCTCACCGCGCACGTCGCGCTGGACGCCGTGGCCGTGCCCGCCGTCCACAGCCTGTGGACGACGCAGCGGGAGGCGCTGCGGGCGCTCGGGGTGAGCGGGACCAGGCCGCCGCTCGCACTGGCCTCCTCCGACCCGGTGGCCTACCTGCGCGCGCTCGGTGGCGCGGGCGAGGGCGCGGAGCTGACCGACCCGGCCGGCCTCGGCGGTTTCGGCTGGCTGGCGCAGGCCGTCCGGATGCCGCTGCCCGAAATCCTGAAGGGGGCACAGGGGCTGGAGCGGCCGGCGGGATGGCAGACTCTGACCCCATGAGGGAGACCACGGTCGGCATCGGAGCGGGAGCCGAGAGCTTCACGGGCGAGGCCGGCAGCACCGACATGGTGCTCAACATCGGCCCGCAGCACCCCGCGACGCACGGCGTCCTGCGGCTGAAGCTGGTGCTGGACGGCGAGCGGATCGTCACCGCCGAGCCGGTGATCGGCTATATGCACCGGGGCGCGGAGAAGCTCTTCGAGGCCCGCGACTACCGGCAGATCATCATGCTGGCCAACCGGCACGACTGGCTCTCCGCCTTCGCCAACGAACTGGGCGTGGTGCTGGGCGTCGAGCGGATGCTCGGCATGGAGGTGCCCGAGCGCGCGGTGTGGATCCGCACCCTGCTCGCCGAACTGAACCGGGTGCTCAACCACCTGATGTTCCTCGGCTCCTACCCGCTGGAACTGGGCGGCATCACCCCGATCTTCCACGCCTTCACCGGCCGTGAGGACCTCCAGCACGTGCTGGAGGAGGCCTCCGGCGGGCGGATGCACTACATGTTCAACCGGGTCGGCGGCCTCAAGGAGGACCTGCCGGCCGGCTGGCTCGGCCGGGTCCGGGCGGCGGTCGCCACCGTCCGCTCCCAGCTGCCGGTCTTCGAGGAGCTGGTGCTCGGCAACGAGATCTTCCGGGTCCGCACCGCCGGCGTCGGCGTGCTCACCAGGGCACAGGCCGAGGCGTACGGGGTGAGCGGCCCGATCGCGCGGGCCAGCGGCCTCGACTTCGACCTGCGCCGGGACGAGCCCTACCTGGCGTACGGCTCCGAGGAACTGCGCCGGGTGCTGACCGTGGTCACCCGCGAGGAGGGCGACTGCCTGGCCCGCTTCGAGTGCCTGCTGGAGCAGACGGTCAACTCCCTCGACCTGGCGGACGCCTGCCTGGACAAGCTGGCCACGCTGGCGCCCGGGCCGGTCAACCTGCGGCTGCCCAAGGTGCTCAAGGCACCCGAGGGCAGCACCTACGCCTGGACGGAGAACCCGCTCGGCGTCAACGGCTACTACCTGGTCTCGCGCGGTGACAAGACGCCGTGGCGGCTCAAGCTCCGCTCGGCGTCCTTCAACAACATCCAGGCGCTGACCGAGCTGCTGCCCGGCACCCTGGTCGCCGACATGGTGGCGATCCTGGGCTCGATGTTCTTCGTCGTCGGGGACATCGACAAGTGACCGGCGGGTAGCCGTCCGCGACCCCGGCGCGCGGCGGGCCGGCCGGGTACGGCGGCCACCCGCGCGCCGCGGCTACGCCTTCTTCTTCGGCTTCGCCGGGTCGGCCGGGTGCGGGGCCACCTTGCGGTCGCCCTTGGTGGCGATCCGCTGCTCGCAGAGGCCGGCCAGCACCTGGTACGCGGCCTTGCCCATCAGCTCGGTGAGCTCGGGGCGGTAGCTGACGTACACCGGGTCCGGGCCGGTGTGCGCGTCCGGGCTGCCGGTGCACCACCAGTGCAGGTCGTGGCCGCCCGGGCCCCAGCCCCGGCGGTCGTACTCGCCGATGGTGACCTGGAGGTAGCGGGTGTCGTCCGGGCGGTCGATCCAGTCGTAGGTGCGGCGCACCGGGAGCTGCCAGCAGACGTCCGGCTTGGTCTCCAGCGGCTCCTTGCCCTCCTTGAGGGCGAGGGTGTGCAGCGCGCAGCCGGCGCCGCCGGGGAAGCCCGGGCTGTTGAGGAAGAGGCAGGCGCCGTTGACCCGGCGGGTCTGCCGGTCGCCGTCCTCGTCCAGCATGGTGATGCCGCCGTCGAGCCTGATCCGGCCCCTGTCGTCGGTGCCGTGCTCGAAGTTCTCCCAGATCTCCGGCGTCAGCCGGGCCGCGTGACCGGCCACCCGCTGCTCGTCGTCCTCGTCCGAGTAGTGGGCGCCGAGCGTGCAGCAGCCGTCCGACTCGCCCCGGCCCTCGCGGATGCCCTGGCAGCCGCGGCCGAAGATGCACGTCCAGCGGGAGGTCAGCCAGGTGAGGTCGCAGCGGAAGACCTGCTCCTCGTCGTCGGGGTCGGTGAACTCGACCCAGGCGCGCGGGAAGTCGAGCGGGACCTCGGCGCGCAGGGTCGGCATGGCGAGATCGATCGCGGTCGTTCCGGCCCTGGGCTTCTTCTTGGACGTTTCTGCTGCTGCCACCCGGCAAGGGTAGAGCCTTCGCGGAGGTGCGAACCGCCCGTGGCCGGGGCATTTGCGGTGATTTCACCGGCGGTCCACCGCCCGTGGGCCCGCGGCGGGGGCCTCGGGGGGAGGTGGAGGCGGGGCGAAGAGGTCACCGGCGTCCTGCGGCCGGGGCGGGATCCGGCTCCAGGACTTCAGCTCTAGGATGGGCGGCCGGTCCGCGACGGGAGGTACGGGGATGGCCGGCGGCAGCGGCAAGTTCGTCATCAAGCCCTGGGAACTGCACGGCGAGGGGCGGGAGTTCGAGAAGATCTCGGCGGACCTCGGGAAGGCCGCGGCCGCCCTGGAACAGGGCCTCGCCGCGCTCGGCAGCCCCTGGGGACCGGACCGGCCGGGCAGCGGCTTCGCCACCGTCTACCGCGAGGCGCACGGCGAACTGCTCGGCGGCCTGCGCGGGTTGGCCGGGCGGCTCGGCCAGGTCGGGGCCGGGCTGCACACCATGGCCGAGCGGACCACGGACGCCGACACCTCGGCCGCGGCGGGCTTCGGCGCGACGGCCGGCACCGGGCCGGACGGCAGGCCGACGGCGGCCCCGGCACCTTCGACGGCCCCGGTGACGTCCGCAACCCCGGCGGCCGTGGGGACCGTCCCCGAGGACAGGCCGGCCTGACACCGGCCCTCCCCGCCCGCCCGTGCCGCCGCCCGGCGGTGATCCGCCTCCCGAAAGGGGAACGCGCGTGTCCCGGAAGCTGCCCGAGGAGCTCGCACCGTTGCTGGCCAGGACCGGCCACCGGTGGCCGCAGGCCGACGAGGACGGGCTGCGCAAGGCGGCCGGGCTCTGGCGCGAACTCGGCGCCGAGGCGGAGCGCCTCGGCAGGCGCGGCGGCGACTCCGCCAGGCGCGTCACCGGGGAGAACTCCGGCCGGGCGGTGGAGGCCTTCGGCGAGTACTGGCGGGCGTTCAGCGGCGGTGGCAAGGGCCACCTGGACGACGCCCACTCCGCCGCCGGGCTGGTGGCCGGCGCCTTCGACCGGGCCGCCCGGGCCGTGGACGGCTGCAAGGCCGATGTCGTCGCGGCCCTCACCGAGCTGGCCGCCGAGCTGAAGCAGGCCGAGGAACAGGCGGCCAGGGCCAGGGCGGCCGCCGTCAAGGCCGCCGAGGCCGCCGAGTCCGCCCGGAACGGGAGCGGCGCCGCTCCCGGCGGGGTCTTCGGCGGGCTGGCGGCCGGGGTGCGGAACACGGCCACCGGGCAGGTCGCCGAGGCGATGGCGGCGGTCGCCGTCGAGGCCGCCCGGCTGAGGATCGGCGGGCTGCTGGACGAACTCGGCCGGGCCATGAAGGACGGGCTGGCCACGGCGCTCAAGGAGCCCGCGGTGGTCGCCCTGCTGCGCCTCGGGCCCAGCACGCCCGGCGCGGCCGGGGTGCGGACGGCCTCCTGCGCCACCGGCCCCGGCGGGGCCTTCGACCCGCTGGCCGCCGGGCTGCCGGCCGCGCTCGCCGAGCCGGGCGTGCTGGGCGCGGGCGGTGCGGGCCTGGCGGTGGTGATCGGCGCGGACGGAAAGCCGGTGGCCGGTGCGGACGGGCAGCCGGTGGTCGGGGTGCCCGGTCTGAGCGTCAGGCTCGACGAGGCCGGCCGGCCGGTGCTGGACGAGGCGGGCAACCCGGTCATCGTCCGGGCGGACGGCACACCGGTGGCGGACGCGAGCGGGCTGCTCGTCGTCCAGGGCCCGGACGGCAGGCCGGTGGTCGGGGTCGAGGACCTGACCGTGCGGCTGGACGAGCACGGGCGGCCGCTGCTCGGCAGGGACGGCCGGCCGGTGCTGACCGACAAGGACGGCACGGAGGTCCTCGGTGTGCCGCTGACCGGCCTCGCGGCGGGCGACGCCGGGCCGGGCCGGGCCCACCGCGCGGGTGTCGGGCCGGACGGTGTCCTCGGCGGCTCCCCGGACGGCACACCGCCGGGGGAGCCCGGTCCGGTGGTGCCGGGCGCCGGGCCGGACGCCGTGGTGCGGGCGGCCGGCCAGGAGTCCGGCTCCGGCGGGTCCGTCGGCCTGGCGGGTGACCCCGGCGTTGCGGCGGGCGGCTCCGGTGACGGCCGGCAGGTGCGGACCGGGCCGGTGGGCGCTGCCGACCGGGCCCCCGCCCAGGCCGAGAGCCCGGTCCGGGCCCCGGCGGCCCCGGCACACCAGAGTGGCGGCGGCTCGGACGGCGGCGACTACACCCTGGCGCCCGCGTCCTCGCACTCCGGCGGTGGTGGAGGAGGAGCTGGTGGCGGCGGAGTGCCGGTCACCGTGCGGACGGACTCGGTGCTCGCGCCGCCCGCGTCCGCGGCGCCGCCCTCCTGGTCCGCGCCGTACCACCCCGGTCCGGACGCGGCCACCGGCGGCCCGGGCGGCGGCTCCTACCCGGGTGCGTACGGGGGTTCGTACGGGGGCGGCTACGGCGGGCCGGTGGGCGCGGGAGCGGTCGGCCCCGGCCCGCTCGCGAGCAGTGCGGGCGGCGTGGGCGGCGCGGGCGGTTACGGCGGAGGCCCCGGTGCGGCCGGGCACGGCCCGGCGCCGTTCGGCAGCGGAATCGGCGCGGGCGCCCCGGCCGGGGCCGGTGCCCTCCACCCCGGACCGGCGGGCCCGGCCATCACGGTCGCGCTCCCCGGCGCGGGCGCCCCGGTGCCCGGGCAGCCCGGATCAGGCCCGGCCGCCCCCGGACAGCCCGCGCCCACCGAACCGCGTCCGGGCGCCGTCGGAGCGGGCCCGGGCGGACCTCGCGCGGCCACCGGTGCCCCGCACCCGGTCACCACCCCCGGCCCGCTGCCCGTCCCCCCGCCGCCGGTCGCCCCACCGCTGCCCGTCCCGCCGCCGGCCGGGCCGGGCGGCGGACGCCCCGAGCCCCACCCGGGCGACACCCGCCGCCGTCCGGACGGATCACCGGCCGAGGGCCAGCCGGGGACCGGCTGGGGAGCCGTCCCGGTCGCCACCGCCCACGCGATGGCCCTCCAGCTCGCCCTGCGCGCCCCGCGCACCGGCACCGCCCCCGGCGGTCCGGTGGTCCGCCTGCGGACCATCGCCGACAGCCGCCCGTACGGCCGGCCCGGCGGGCTCGCCCAGGTCGACCCCGAGCACCAGCGCGAGGTCGAACGCCGCGCGCCCCGGGACGGCGACGGCCTGCCCGTCCGCCACCCGGCCCCGGCGGCCGGCGGCTGGGCCGAGGCCGTCAACGACGGCGGCCCCCGCGAACCGGGCCGGGCCAACAACAGCCTGGAGATCGCGCTCTCGGCCGTGGACACCTTCACCGGCCGGCCGACCTGCGCCGCACCGCGCGTCCCCACCGAGGGCGACGCGGGCGAGCGCGGCGGACGCGACCGCGCGGAGCGCGAACTCGGCGCGCCGTTCCGGGACCTCGGCGACGGCGGCCCGGCCTTCGGCCGGCTGGCCGGCGAACTGCGCCGGGCCGGCCACGGCTCCCAGGCGCTCCTGCTCACCCTGGACGGCTTCGGCCGCCCGCACGCCTGGAACGCCGTCAACCACCGGGACACCGTGACCTATCTCGACCACCAGGTCGGCCGCCAGGGCCCGGCCCCGCTGCACGACGGCCGCCACGGCCTCTGGGCGATCGCCCTCGACCCCGAGGGCCGCCCGCTCGATCTCGCCGTCCGCCGGTTCGAGGCCGTCGAGGCCGTCGAAGCTGCCGAGGCCGTCGAAGCCGCGCCCGCGCCGGGTGCGGCCTCGACGACCGTGCCGTCCGTCCCTTCCGGTTCCGGCCGGGCCGCCGCAAGGAGCACCACCCCGTGACCACTCGCGCGCAGGCGATCGAGGCCGCCCACCGCTGGATCAACGGCGAACTGCCCGGGGCCTCGGCCGGGAGCCGCCCGGTGCGCTCGCACGAGTTCGACCTCGGCTGGGTGCTCTGGGCCGAGCCACCGCCGGTCCGGGTCGACCCGAGGACGGGCGAGCGGCGGGCCCCCGAGGAGATCGGCGCGGCCTGCGCCGTGGTGGACCGGGAGACCGGGCGGTTCACCGTCTGGCCGTCCGTGCCGGTGGACGAGGTGGTCGCGCTGTACCGGGACTTCCTCGGCGCGGGCGGGTACGACCCGGCCCTGCCACCGGCCACCGGCCGGGGCACCCGGGCCGAACTCACCTACCGGGACGGCTTCGGCGAGGTCCGCACCATGGCGCTGCGCTCGGCGCCCGGGCTGCCGCATCCGGCGCTGCGCGGCTGGTGGCGGCTGCGCGAACAGGGCGTCCGGGCCGAGGACGTGCTGGCCGTCCACACCGACCTGCGGCTGGGCGCGCTGCCCGGCGGCTACTGGGCGCACGCGCTGGCCGCCGAGCTGCCCGGGGCCCGGGTGGGCTTCGACCTGCCGTACGGGCCGCGCTTCGACCACCGGGCGGCGGCCGTCCGGGCGCTGCCGGCCGTGCCCGGCGAACCGGCCCCCAACCGGGTGCCGTTCCCGCGCACCGCGCCGTCGGCCGCCGTCGAGCGGGCCGCCGCCGAGCCGGCCGGTGCCCTGGCGGCCCGGCTGGTGCGGCGGTTCGGGGCGGGCGGCGTCCAGCGCTTCGGCCCGGACGACGTCGCCCGGGCCGATCTGCCGGAGGACTGCGCCGGACTGCTGCTCACGGTCGGCGTGCCGGTGGCCGTCGAGGGCTTCTTCGCGCTGCACCACCCCCGGCCCGAGGCCATCGCGGACGGCACCCGGCCCGGCCCGGTGCTGCCGCCGCTCGCCGCCCACCTGGCGGACGCCGGACGCGGCACCAGGATCGCCGATCGGGAGCGCCGGGCGCTGGCCCCGCAGCTGCTGCTCGGCACCGACGGCTGGGCGCTGATCACCGTGGACACCGCCCGCGGCGCCGTCCGGGCGGTCGACCCCGACTACGCCACCGCCCGGCACTGCAACGACGGCCCGGCGGCCTTCGTCCGCTGCCTGGAGCTGTTCGCCGGGCGGCTCCCCGGTCTGCGCGGCCCGGACCGACGTGCCGCCGGGACCGCCGTCGCCGACCTCCAGCGGGGCCTGGCGGCGATCGACCCGACGGTCTTCGACGATCCGGAGAACTGGTGGGCCGTCATCGTCGAGCAGCTCTGGGACGGCCTGTTGTGAGCCCCGCCGCCGGCCCGTCGGCGCCCGCACCGGCGCCCGCGTCGGCCCGTCGCGCGCGGTGACCGGCCGGGGTCCGTACCGACCCACCCGGACCAGCGCGAATACCGCCGCGGCCGGGTGGGCGCGGCACCGTATCGCGTAGCGTGGAGAGTTATGCGACTCGGTGTTCTCGACGTAGGTTCCAACACGGTCCACTTCCTCGTGGTGGACGCCCATCCCGGTGCCGCCCCGCTGGCCGCGTACTCCCACAAGGCCGAGCTGCGGCTCGCCGAACTCCTCGACGAGCAGGGGGCGATAAGCGAGGCCGGGGTGGAGCGGCTGGTCGGCATGGTCGCCTCGTCCATCCGGGTCGCCGAGGACAAGGGCGTCGTCGACATCCTGCCCTTCGCCACCTCCGCCGTCCGCGAGGCGGCCAACGGCGAGGAGGTGCTGCGCCGGGTCGCCGAGGAGACCGGCGTCGAACTGCGGGTGCTCTCCGGACAGGACGAGGCGCGGCTCACCTTCCTCGCCGTCCGCCGCTGGTTCGGCTGGTCCTCCGGCCGGCTGCTCAACCTCGACATCGGCGGCGGCTCGCTGGAGATCGCCTGCGGTCAGGACGAGCAGCCCGACATCGCCTGCTCGCTGCCGCTCGGCGCCGGCCGGCTCACCGCCCGCTGGCTGCCCGGCGACGTCGCCGACCCGGACGGCCTGCGCGAGCTCAGACGCCACATCCGGGCCGAGATCGCCAGCGTGGTCGGCGAGATCTCCCGGCTCGGCGCCCCCCACCACGCCGTCGCCACCTCCAAGACCTTCAAGCAGCTCGCCCGGATGAGCGGCGCCGCCCCCGCCGAGGCCGGCCCGTACACCGACCGCCGGCTCACCCGCAGCGGCCTGGCCGCCTGGGTGCCCCGGCTCTCCGCGATGACCGTCGCCGAGCGGGCGCAGATCCCCGGCGTCTCCGAGGGCCGGGCCAAGCAGCTGCTGGCCGGCGCCCTGGTCGCCGACGCCGCGATGGACCTCTTCGGCCTGGACGAGCTCGACATCTGTCCGTGGGCGCTGCGCGAGGGCATCATCCTGCGCCGCCTGGACGCCATGGACAGCCCGACCGACCGGCACCCCGCCCTCGCCGGCTGAGGCCTTCGGCCCGCACCGGCGGGGGGACCTGGCTCCGTTCCGGGCGCGGTCCGCTTACGCTGTCTCCCGTGGCGCAACCAGCGGACGAGGACGGGACGCAGGGGGGCCGCGCTGCCGGAACCGGGCAGCCGCGGCCGGACGGCCCGCGCCGCACCCGCCCGGACGAGGGCGGCGCCGAACCCGGGACCACCGGCCGTGCCCGCAAGCTCGGCAAGGCCGTGAAGGGCGTCAAGACGGCCAAGGCCGCCAAGGCCGCCAAGGCGGCCGGGGCGTCGAAGACCGCCAAGACCGTGCAGGCGGTGAAGACGGCGGCGAAGAAAGCCGTCCAGAAGACCCCCGGCGCCGAACGCGGCCCGGAACGCGGCCGCGGCACCGGACGGGCCACCGCCCGCGCCGCCAAGAGCCCCCGCGACACCCGGACGGCCCGGGCCGCCGGCGCCGCCAAGGCCGCCGTGCAGTCGGTGAAGTCCGTCAAGGCCGCCCGGCAGGCCGCGGCCCGCCCCGCCCCGCTGCTGCGCACCACCGACCGCCTGGTGCTGCCCCCGCACCCCGCCCTGCACATCCCCGACACCAGGATCGCCCTCTCCACCGCCTCGGTGTACCCGGCCGGCACCGCCATCGCCTTCGAGCTGGCCGCGAAGCTGGGCTACGACGGTGTCGAGGTGATGGTCTGGAACGACCCGGTCAGCCAGGACATCGAGGCGCTGCGCCGGCTCTCCGACGCCCACCGGATGCCGATCCTGGCCGTCCACGCGCCCTGTCTGCTGATCACCCAGCGGGTCTGGACCACCGACCCGTGGACCAAACTGGTCCGGGCCCGGGCGGCGGCCGAGAAGCTCGGCGCCGACGCCGTCGTCGTCCACCCGCCGTTCCGCTGGCAGCGCCAGTACGCCCGCGAGTTCGTCGAGGGCATCGACCGGATGGCGGGCGAGACCGACGTCCGCTTCGCCGTCGAGAACATGTACCCCTGGCGCTACCGCGACCGCGAGATGCTGGCCTACGCCCCCGGCTGGGACGTCACCGAGGAGGAGTACCGGCACTTCACCATCGACCTCTCGCACGCCGCCACCTCCCGGATCGACGCCCTCACCATGGTCGAGCGGATGGGTGACCGCCTCGCCCACATCCACCTCGCCGACGGCAGCGGCTCCGGCAAGGACGAGCACCTGATCCCCGGCCGCGGCAAGCAGCCCTGCGCCGAACTGCTGGAACACCTGGCCAGGACCGGCTTCGACGGCCATGTGGTGCTGGAGGTCAACACCCGGCGCTCCGCCTCCCCCGCCGAACGCGAGGCCGACCTCGCCGAGGCGCTCGCCTTCACCCGCTTGCACCTCGCGACCCCCTCCCGCGTACGCTGACCGAACGAACCAGGTTTCCCTGGAGGGGATATGACGGGCGAACAGGACTATCGGGGCCTCGCCAAGTCCTTCGACTCGGTCGCCGCCGAGTACGACCGCGCCCGGCCCTCCTACCCCGACGAGCTCTTCGACGAACTGGAGCGCCTGGCCGGCCGCAGCCTCAAGGGTGCCCGGGTGCTGGACGTCGGCGCCGGTACCGGCATCTCCACCCGCCTGCTGGCCGCCCGCGGTGCCGATGTCGTGGCCGTCGAGCCCAGCCCGGGCATGGCCGCCCGACTGCACGCGGTCTCCCCGGAGATCCCCCTGGTCAAGGGCACCGGTGACGAGCTGCCCTTCCACGACCGCTCCGCCGACCTGATCACCTACGCCCAGGCCTTTCACTGGACGGTGGCCGAGCGCTCCGTCCCCGAGGCGATCCGGGTGCTGCGCCCCGGCGGCGCCCTCGCCACTTGGTGGAATGTCAGGGACGGCGGCGTCGGCTGGGTGCGGGCGATGGGCGAGCGGCTCTCCGTCGCGCTGCCCGGGCCCTACCGCTGGTACGGCCGGCTCAACGAGGTCACCGATCAGCTGCTCCCCTTCGGCCTGCGGACCCGCACCGCCGTGCTGCGCTGGGAGCGCCGGATCACCGTCGAGGGCGTCATCACCGACCTCACCTCGCATTCCTACATCGCCGCCCTCGCCCCCGAGGAGCGCGAGCCGCTGCTGGCCGTCGAACGCGAGGCGCTGCTCGCCGAATTCCCCGACGGCTGGGTGACCGAGTCGTACCTGCTGGACCTCACGGTGGCGATCACCCCGGGCGGCGACGCCTGACCGCATCGCGGACGCGCCGTCCACCGCCCGGACGGCGGGCGTAGGCTCGATAGCCACAGCGGCGCCGCACCCTCCTACCCGCGGGGCCGCCAGCAGCCCCGAAGGAGTGGAGCACAGTGCCCGAGCTGAGGTCCCGTACGGTCACCCACGGTCGCAACATGGCAGGCGCCCGGGCGCTTCTCCGGGCCGCCGGCGTAGCCCGCGAGGACTTCGGCAAGCCGATCATCGCGGTCGCCAACTCCTTCACCGAGTTCGTCCCCGGCCACACCCACCTCCAGCCGGTGGGCCGGATCGTCTCCGAGGCGATCAAGCAGGCGGGCGGCATCCCGCGCGAGTTCAACACCATCGCCGTCGACGACGGCATCGCGATGGGCCACAGCGGCATGCTCTACTCGCTGCCCTCGCGCGACCTGATCGCCGACTCGGTCGAGTACATGGTCAACGCCCACTGTGCCGACGCGCTGATCTGCATCTCCAACTGCGACAAGATCACCCCCGGCATGCTGATGGCCGCGCTGCGCCTCAACATCCCGACCGTCTTCGTCTCCGGCGGCCCGATGGAGGCCGGCAAGGCCACCCTGGTCGACGGCACCGTGCGCAAGCTCGACCTGGTCGACGCGATCGCCCAGGCGGTCAACGAGAACGTCTCCGACGAGGACATCGCGATCATCGAGGAGAACGCCTGCCCCACCTGCGGCTCGTGCTCCGGCATGTTCACCGCCAACTCGATGAACTGCCTCACCGAGGCGATCGGCCTCTCGCTGCCCGGCAACGGCTCGCTCCTCGCCACCCACACCGCCCGCAGGGCCCTCTACGAGAACGCCGGCCGGACGGTCGTCGAGATCACCAACCGGCACTACCAGCAGGACGACCACTCCGTCCTGCCGCGCTCCGTCGCCTCCCGCGCCGCGTTCGAGAACGCCATGGCGCTGGACATCGCGATGGGCGGCTCGACCAACACCATCCTGCACCTGCTCGCCGCCGCCCAGGAGGCCGAGCTGGACTTCGACATGCGGGCCATCGACGCGATCTCCCGCAAGGTGCCCTGCCTCTCCAAGGTCGCGCCCAACGGCTCGTACTACATGGAGGACGTCCACCGGGCCGGCGGCATCCCCGCCCTGCTCGGCGAGCTGTACCGCGGCGGACTGCTCAACGAGGACGTGCACACCGTCCACTCCGGCTCGCTCGACGAGTGGCTCAAGACCTGGGACATCCGCGGCGGCTCCCCGTCCGCCGAGGCCGTCGAACTCTGGTACGCGGCCCCCGGCTGCGTCCGCTCCGCCGAGGCCTTCTCCCAGTCCGAGCGCTGGGACTCGCTGGACACCGACGCCGCCAGGGGCTGCATCCGCGGCGTCGAGCACGCCTACTCCGTCGAGGGCGGCCTCGCCGTGCTGTACGGCAACCTCGCCGAGGACGGCTGCATCGTGAAGACCGCCGGCGTCGACGAGTCGATCTGGACGTTCAGCGGCCCGGCCGTCGTGGTGGAGTCCCAGGAGGACGCCGTCGAGGCGATCCTCGCCAAGCGGGTCAAGGAGGGCGACGTCGTCGTCATCCGCTACGAGGGCCCCAAGGGCGGCCCGGGCATGCAGGAGATGCTCTACCCGACGTCCTTCCTGAAGGGCCGCGGCCTTGGCAAGGCCTGCGCCCTGGTCACCGACGGCCGTTTCTCCGGCGGCACCTCGGGCCTCTCGATCGGCCACGCCTCCCCGGAGGCCGCGTCCGGCGGCGCGATCGCGCTGGTCGAGGACGGCGACCTCATCGCCATCGACATCCCCGGCCGGAAGATCTCCCTGGAGGTCTCCTTCGAGGAACTGCACGAGCGCCGGCTGAAGCTGGAGGCCGAGGGCGGCTACCGGCCGAAGAACCGCGACCGCCAGGTCAGCCAGGCCCTGCGCGCCTACGCCGCGATGGCCACCTCCGCCGACAAGGGCGCCGTCCGCGACGTGACCAGGCTCGGCTGAGCCCGCAGCACGGAGGAGGGGTGGGGGCCCCCCCCGGGGGCGCCCCCCCCCCCGGCCCCGCCCCCCCGGGGGTGTGGGGCGGGGGGCCCGGGCCCCCCCCCCCCCCCCCCCCCCCCCCCCCCCCCCCCCCCCGGGGGGGGCCCCCCCCCCCCCCGGGGGGGGGGCCCCCCCCCCGCGGCGCCCCCACCCCTCCGCGTTCCCGCGACACCGGGTGATAATCGGACCTGTGACCCAGGACCCCGCCCCCGCCCCCAAGCCCGCCGGCGCCCCCGAGCCGGAACCGATCCGCTGGTTCGGCACCAGCTGGGTCGACCGGGGCGCCGACTACCGGCTGCGCCGGGTCGTCGTGCCGATCGGCGCCCTGCTGGCCGCGCTGGCCGGAGCGTTCGTGCTGCGCTTCGGCGTCGAGGGCGTCCGGCTCTCCTCCGGTGGCGGCTTCGTGAACGGGCTGCTGGTCGCGGCCATCGCGGTCTGCTCGCTGATGGCCGGTCTGCGCACCTGGAAGCTGCTCAGCGAGGGCAGGGACCAGCTGAGCGGCTGGATGGCCGAGGACAAGTCGCTCGGCGTGGTCTGGCTCATCGGCGGGGTCGGCGCGCTCCTCGCCTACTTCGTCCGCAGCCTCATCGAGGCCCCCGGCGAGGCCGTCCGGCGGGCCGGGTACGAGCGGGCCGTCGCCCAGTACGAGCGCCGGCAGGCGACCCGCGGCGGCCGGCCCGACACCAAGGCGCCGGGCCGGGGCAAGCGCAGGCGCTGAGCGCGACCGGACCGGTCAGCTGCGGCTGACCGAGCCGCACTCCCGCTCGCCGTCGATGTCCTTGCTGCGGTCGTACGGGTCCAGGCTCGGCCCGGTCCGCTCCGGGTCCGGCTGAGCGAACTGGTCGAACTGCGGGTGGTAGTAGCCGTCGTGGACGTTGCAGGCGCTGTTGCCGGACTCGGAGTCGTACCGCCGCAGGTTGATCTTCTTCGGGTTGGACTGGTACCTGGCCGGGTCGTAGAAGCGGAAGTCCGTGATCCGCCGCACGATGGTCCTGGCGGTCCAGGTGTCGCCGGGGACATCGCCGTTCACGCTGGTCAGCGCCACCGGCTTGGCCACTCCGGGGCCGCTCGGCAGGCCGGGCGCGGGCTCGCCCGTCGTGGACGGCCTGGTGGACGGCTTCCCGGGGAGGGCCTGCTTGGCCGCCTCGGGCCCGGGGCGGATCGCGTAGACGAAGGTGTAGTCGGTGTGCACCAGCACGCCCTTCTCGCCGTCGCTCTCGAACGTCGTCCGGCCCTGCACCTTGACCACGTCGGTCACGGGGATCGCCTCGGCCGGGTTGAAGCGGCTGAAGTAGGAGATGGCGTTCCGCTCCTCGGACGGCTTGGCGAGCGCCGCCTCGGCGCTGTCCCGGTCGCCGCGGTCCAGCAGGGCCAGTGCCGCCTCGGGGCGGCCGCCCGCGGTCACCTTCGGGTCCAGGTTGGCGGCCGTCAGGTAGTCCTTGACCAGCTGGAGCTGGCCGGCCACCTCCTCGGCGCCGAAGACCCCGGTGGCCTGCGCCGCAGGCAGCACGAAGGCCTCCGCCCCGCTCGGCCAGCCCTCGGCCGGGGAGCCGGCCCACGGGTGGTCGACGGTCGGCTGCTGCTCGGCCGCCGACGGCGGGGCGGCGGTCGGCCGGGCGGTCTCCGGGGCGACGGTGGGCGCCGGCGCGACGGCGGACGGGCCGGGGGTGCCGGCGTCGCCGTAGTGCTCGGAGTACCAGCTCCGCAGCCCGTCGATGTTGAGCGCGGCGAGCAGCACCGCGATGGTCAGCACCACGTACAGCGGCGCCCGCCACTCCAGGCGGCGGCGCGGGCCCGGGTTGCCGAAGGCGTCGGGCCGCCGGGGCCCGCGGCCGAACCGCTTGCCCTTCGAGGGGCCGTCGTTCACCGAGCGGCGGCCGCCCGGGTCGACCGGCGGGGTGTGGCGCCAGCGGGCGGCGAGCATCCGGGTCCGGCCGGACTGCTCCTTCACGGTGGCGCCCTTGACGAACTCCTCGTCGAGAACGAGGTCCGCGAACGGGTCCTTCCCGCCCGCCTCGGACGGGTCGGACCCGCCCGGCTCCCGGCCCTCGGACGGGCGCGGTTCTGGATCTTCGGCTATCGGCATCGCGCCAGTATGCCGACGGGGTGTGACGATTCGCTGATCGGGGGCACACCAGGTGGTGAACGCGTGCGCGATGTGCGGAGATCGCCCCTGTTTCCGCCGTTCCGGAAACGGCGTCAGCCCTTGCCCCGGGCCTGCTTCACCGAACCCACCACGCCCGCCACGGCGAGCAGGACGCCGGCCGGCAGCAGCGAGAGGAAGAACGCGCCGAACAGGCCGGCGTCGCCGAGGAACGTCTGCGCCAGCATGTTCAGCACCAGCAGTCCGCCGGCCGCCGGCAGCGCCGACTGCCACGGGTGCTCGGCCGCCCACCGGCGCAGCCGCCGGTCGCCGGTGTCGCGGCGCAGCTGGCCGCCCACCGTGCCGACCAGGAAGAAGAAGAACAGCGCCCAGCCGGCCGGTCCGGCCAGCATGCTCAGCGACCAGTCACCGGTGATCGCATCGATCCCCAGGGCCGTCGCCCCCACCACCGCACCGACTCCCGCGGCCGTCCGCCACGGTCCCACCGTCGCGGCGGCGACGGCGAGTTGCCGGTTCTCACGTCGGGACATCTCTTCGTGTGCCATACCTCCACGGTGCGC
Organism: Kitasatospora sp. NPDC087315; assembly: GCF_044744345.1. Taxonomy (NCBI): domain Bacteria; kingdom Bacillati; phylum Actinomycetota; class Actinomycetes; order Kitasatosporales; family Streptomycetaceae; genus Kitasatospora; species Kitasatospora sp. NPDC087315. The sequence goes on from NZ_JBIUYD010000007.1 coordinate 283,915, forward strand.
CCGCACACGGCCCGGGGCCATAGGGGAGAACCCCGAGTTTCTCCCTAGGGCGTGGCGGGCGGCAGTCCGACCGCTGGGTGGACGCTCCCGCCGCCGGCCCGGTCGCGGTGCGAGGATGGCCGCAGTACCGGAGGTAAGGAGCGGCCATGGCCAGCAGCGGAGCACACGGACAGAAGATCGCCTTCCTGGGCACCGGCAAGATCGGCGAGGCCCTGCTCTCCGGTCTGCTGAGGGCCGGAAAGGACCCGGCGGACGTGCTGGTGACGGCCCGCCGCCCGGAGCGCGCGGCCGAGCTGGCCGGGAAGTACGGCGTCGGCACCGCGACCAACGCCGAGGCCGCCAAGCTCGCCGACACCCTGATCCTCGCGGTGAAGCCGCAGGACATGGGCACCCTGCTGGAGGAGCTGGCGCCGCACGTCAGCCCGGACCGGCTGGTGATCTCGGCGGCGGCCGGCGTCCCCACCGCCTGGTTCGAGGCGCGGCTGGCGGCCGGCACCCCGGTGGTCCGGGTGATGCCCAACACGCCCGTCCTGGTGGACGAGGGCATGAGCGTGATCTCCGGCGGCTCGCACGCCACCGAGGCGCACCTGGAGCGGGCGGAGGAGATCTTCCGCTCGGTCGGCAAGGCGGTGCGGCTGCCCGAGTCCCAGCAGGACGCGGCGACCGCGCTCTCCGGTTCGGGCCCGGCGTACTTCTACTTCCTGGTCGAGGCGATGACGGACGCGGGCATCCTGCTCGGCCTGCCCCGGCAGGTGGCGCACGACCTGATCGTGCAGTCGGCGATCGGCGCCTCGGTGATGCTGCGGGACTCCGGCGAGCACCCGGTGAAGCTGCGCGAGGCCGTCACCTCGCCGGCCGGCACCACCATCGCCGCCATCCGCGAGCTGGAGAACCACGGTGTACGGGCGGCCCTGCTGGGCGCCCTGGAGGCGGCCAGGGACCGTTCCCGGGAGCTGGCCTCCGGCGGCAAGTAGGCCCGGACACAAGGCCCGGCGGGCCCGGAGGCGGGGCCCAGTAGGCTCGACGGCATGTCCTACGACTTGGTGATTTTCGACAACGACGGTGTCCTGGTGGACAGCGAGCCGCTCTCCAACCGGCTGCTGGCCGAGTACCTGACCGAACTCGGCTACCCGACCACCGTCGAGGAGTCGTACCGGGACTTCATGGGCACCGCCGCCCACCGGGTCCACGACGTGATCGCCGAGCGGTTCGACGGGGCGAAGCTGCCGGACGGCTTCGACGACCTGTTCCACGCCCGGGTGTTCGCCGCGTTCGGCGCCGAACTCGCCGCCGTCCGGGGCGCGGAGCGTCTGCTGAAGGAGTTGCAGCAGCGTTCCGTGCCCTACTGCCTGGCCTCCTCGGCGCACCACGAGTGGATCCGGACCGCGCTCGACGTCACCGGCCTGCGCGGGAACTTCGTCGAGGAGCGGATCTTCAGCGCCCAGGACGTCGGCGTCGGCAAGCCCGCGCCCGACCTCTTCCTGCACGCCGCCCGCACCCTCGGCGTCGAGCCGGGCCGCTGCCTGGTCCTGGAGGACAGCGTCAACGGCGTGCTGGCCGCCCGGGCCGCCGGTATGGACGTGTACGGGTACACCGCGCTCACCGACCCGGCGAAGCTGACCGCCGCCGGTGCCACCGGGCTGATCGCCGATCTGGCGGAGGTCCCGGCGCTGCTCTGAGCCCGCCCGGCCGGGGAGGGCCGCCGCGGAACAGCCGCGCGGAACGGCTGTTCGCAGAACTGCTGCGCGACCCCTCCCGCGATCGCGCGCCACCGCCTACGCTCTCGCCAACATCGTTGTACCGGCCAGTAGCGAGGTTGGCATGAGTACCGTGATCCCTCCTCGGCTGCGCGCGGGCAGAGCCGCGCTCGCCGCGAGTTTCCTGCTCCAGGGCGTCACCTTCGCCCTGCTGGTCACCTGTATCCCCGAGATCCAGGACCGGTACGGGCTGAGCGACGCCCTGCTGCCGGTCTTCCTGGCGGCCGTGCCGATCCTGGCCGGGGTGGGCTCGATCGGCTCCGAATGGCTGGTGCGGCGCACCGGGGCCCGGGCTGTGCTGCGGGTCGTCCAGCCCGCCGTCTGCCTCAGCCTGGCGGGCGCCGGGCTCGGCGGCACGCTCTGGCAACTCGCCCTGGCCCTCGGCGCGTTCGGGCTTCTGGTCGGTGCGCTGGACGCCAGTATGAACATGCTCGGGGTGGGCCTCCAGCGCCGTTACGGGCGCTCGGTCATGCTCGGCTTCCACGCCGCGTTCAGCCTCGGCGGCATCCTCGGCGCCGCCGTCGCGGGCCTCGGCTCACGCTACGACCTCGGCCTGCCGGTGCTGTTCGGCTCGGCCGCCGCGGTGATCGCCCCGCTCGCCGTCCTCGCCGGCACCCGCTTCGCCGGGCCCGCCGAACTGGGCGACGCCGTCCGGGAGGCCGCCGAGGCCGCCGCCCGGTCCGTACCGTGGCGGCCACTGCTGCCGCTCTGCCTGGCGATGGCCTTCGCGTACATCGCGGACGCCTCGGTCTCCAACTACAGCGTCAAGTACCTCACCGACGGCCTCGGCAGCCCGAAGGACGTCGCCAAGCTCTCCTACCTCGGCTACATGGTGGCGATGCTGCTCGGCCGGGCCCTGGGTGACCGCGCGGTGCAGCGCTGGGGCGCCGTCCCCGTGGTCCGCGGCGGCGCCGCGCTGGCCGCGCTCGGCTTCGCGGTGGCCGCCGCGGCGCCCGGTGCCGGGGCGGGCATCGCCGGCTTCACCGTGCTCGGCTTCGGAATCTGCGCGATCATCCCCCAGGTCTTCGCGGCCGGCGGACGGCTCTTCCCGGCCGACTCGGACGCCGCCGTGGCCCGGCTCAACCTCTTCAACTACGTGGGTTTCCTGGTCGGTTCACCACTGGTCGGGGCGATCGCGGGCGCGAGCTCCTACCGCTGGGCACTGCTCGCCCCGATGCTGCTGGTGCTCGCCGTCCTCCCGCTCGCCGGCCGCTTCGCCCCCGCCCCGGTCGCCCGGCCCGCGGTGGCCTGAGCACGAACCGCCCGAGCGAACCGCCCGAGCGGACGGCCGGCACCCACGGCCGGGGCGGACGGCCGGAGCGGCCCGGAACCGGCGCGCCCTGGCGGCCGCCGGAGCGGAGCCACCCGCTACGGTGGAGGCCATGCCCGAAGCCGAGCGTGACACCCCCTGCGGCCTGCACCTCTTCTGGGACGAGGCCGTCACCGCCTACGACTTCGGCCCCGGCCACCCGATGGACCCGACCCGGCTGGCGCTCACCATGCGCCTCGTGGAGTCCCTCGGGCTGAGCAGCGGCCCCGGGGTGACGGTCCGGGCCGCGCCGCCGGCCGGCGAGTCCACCCTGCGCCTGGTGCACACCCGCGAGTACGTCGCGGCGGTCAAGCACGCCGCCGCCCACCCCGAGGAGCAGGACGCCCGGCACGGGCTCGGCACCGACGACAACTGGGCCTTCCCCGCCGTGCACTCCGCCTCCGCGCTGATCGCCGGCCAGTCCGTGGCCGCCGCCGAGGCCGTCTGGCGCGGCGAGACCCCGCACGCCGTCAACTTCGCCGGCGGGCTGCACCACGCCATGCCCGGCCGGGCCTCCGGTTTCTGCATCTACAACGACCCGGCGCTCGCCATCGCCCGGCTGCTCGAACTCGGCGCCGAGCGGGTCGCCTACGTCGACGTGGACGTCCACCACGGTGACGGCGTCCAGCAGGCGTTCTGGAACGACCCGCGGGTGCTCACCGTCTCGCTGCACGAGCACCCCGCCACGCTCTTCCCGCAGACCGGCTGGGCCACCGAGACCGGAGGCCCCGACGCCCCCGGCTCCGCCGCGAACCTGCCGCTGCCGGCCGGCACCGGCGACACCGGCTGGCTGCGCGCCTTCCACGCCCTGGTGCCCGAACTGCTGGCCGCGTTCCGCCCGCAGGTCCTGGTCACCCAGCACGGCGCGGACACCCACCTGGAGGACCCGCTCGCCCACTTCGCCGTCACCGTGGACGCCCAGCGGCTGATCGCCGAGGAACTGCACGACCTGGCCCACCGGCACGCCGGCGGCCGCTGGATCGCCACCGGCGGAGGCGGCTACGCCGTGGTGGACGTCGTCCCGCGGACCTGGACCCACCTGGTCGCCACCGCCGCCGGACGGCCCGTCGACCCGGCCACCGAGACCCCGGAGGCCTGGCGCGCCGAGGTCTACCGGCGCACCCGCCGCCCGGCCCCGCTGCGGATGACCGACGGGGCCAGGCCCGTCTGGCGGGACTTCGACACCGGCTACGATCCGGCCGACCGGCTGGACCAGGCGATCCTCGCCACCCGCCGGGCCGTCCTGCCCTACCACGGCCTGCTGCCCTGAGCCCGGAGGCCCCGGACCGGCGGCCCCGTGTCCGGGGGCGTGCGCATGCCCACTGCTACAGACCGCTGAGCGACTACGTACTGCAACAGGCCTATCTCTCACCGTACGAGGACTGGGCTTCCCCCTCTTCCCACTGGTACCACCCATAACTACTCTGGGGATACACGTGTGCCGGTGGAGTCACCGGAGGGGAAGCCGGTGCCTTGCACACGGGTAAGGGTCGGGTGATGGTCATGAGTTCCGGCGAACGCCCCCTGCAGGAAGTTGTCTTCCTGACCGTGGCGGAGGTGGCCGCGGTCATGCGGGTGTCCAAGATGACGGTGTACCGGTTGGTGCACAGCGGAGAACTGCCGGCCATCCGGGTCGGACGGTCCTTCCGGGTGCCCCAGCAGGCGGTGCACGAGTACCTCAAGGAGTCCTACGTGCGGCTCGAGAGCGCGTAGGGCCGGGCGGCGGGGCGGGGTCCGCAGCCTGCGGACCCCGGGCCCGTTCGCCGGGGATTCTCCGGGTGTTTCCCGGTTCCGGGGAGCACGATTACGACCCAGGGCGCGCGGAAGGTAGGCTAGGCCGTCCGTCAGTCGTATGGACTCCGTCTCTCACGGGCGCGAGTCTCAGTGAGCGAGGGTTGTTCCGTGGGCTCTGTCATCAAGAAGCGTCGCAAGCGTATGGCCAAGAAGAAGCACCGCAAGCTTCTGAAGCGGACCCGCGTGCAGCGTCGCAACAAGAAGTAAGCGCCCCCGGCCGCGCCCTGCGCGCCCGGCGCTTCCACCGCCCGTCCAGACCCTTGTGGCCTGGGCGGGCGGTGTCATTTCACGGCCCGACACGGCGGCGCGGTACGGTGCACGCAAGTCGCTCAGGGCGAGGAATGGGGTGCAGCACCGTGGGCATGGTCGTGCTCGTCACCGGCGTGGCACGCCATCTCGGCGCCCGCTTCGCCGCCGAGATCCGCCGCCGGCCCGGGGTGGACCTGGTGGTCGGCGTGGACGTGCAGCCGCCCCGGCACGCCGTCGCGGAACCGGACGGGCCCGCCGCCCCGTACCGCTTCCACCAGCTCGACCTGCGCCGGCCGGCGGTGGCCCGGGTGATCGCGGAGCACCGGGTCGACACCGTCGTCCACCTCAGCGTCAGCGCCACCGGTCTGGGCTCGACCAACCGCTCCTCGGTCAAGGAGTCCAACGTCATCGGCACCATGCAGCTGCTCGGTGCCTGCCAGAAGGCGTCCGGCGTGCGCCGCCTGGTGGTGAAGTCCACCACCGGCGTGTACGGCTCCACCCCGCGCGACCCGGCGGTGTTCACCGAGCGGACGCAGCCCAAGAACCTGCCCGGCGGCGGCTTCGCCAAGGACGCGGCGGAGGTCGAGGGCTACGTCCGCGGCTTCGCCCGGCGCCGCCCGGACGTCGCGGTGACCGTGCTGCGGTTCGCCAACATCGTCGGCCCCGGCGCGGACACCCCGCTCAGCGAGTACTTCGCCCTGCCGGTGCTGCCCATCGTCCTCGGCTACGACCCCCGGCTGCAGTTCGTCCACGAGGACGACGCGGTCGAGGTGCTCTGCCGGGCGGCCGTCGCCGCCGAGCCCGGCACCGTCAACACCGGGACCTTCAACGTGGCGGGGGAGGGCGTGCTGCTGCTCTCCCAGTGCGCCCGCAGGCTCGGCCGGCCGACCCTGCCGCTGCTGCTGCCCGCGATCAGCTGGGTGGCGGCGGTGGCCCGGCAGACCAGGATGGTCGACTTCTCGCCCGAGCAGCTGCGGCTGCTGACCCACGGCCGGGTGGTGGACACCACCCGGTTGCGCGAGACCTTCGGCTACCGGCCCGGCTTCACCACCCCGGAGGCCTTCGCCGACTTCGCCGCCGCGCAGTCCGCCGGCCTGCTGCCGCCCGAACGGCTCACCGCCGTCACCGACCGGCTGGCCGCCCTGCTCGGGTCGGAGCGCCGCCCGGCCGTTCCTCCCCACCGACCCAGGAGCTGAACCCGCGATGAGTGCCGCAGCCGAGAACGCGAGGGACGGGGCCAAGGTCATCCCGATCGAGTCCGCGCCCAGCTGGAGCGACCCCGGCCACCCGGGCCTGGCCGACCAGCTCGCCGACGCCGTCGGCGGGGCGCTGGCCGGGCGGCTCGGCCCGGCCGCCACCCGCCTGTTCGGCAAGGGCTGGGAGGGCCGGGCCGCCGACCGCCTGGCGTTCCTGCGCCGCCGGATCACCGGCGACTACGAGGTGGACGAGTTCGGCTTCGACCGGGAGCTCACCGAGGAGGTGCTGCTCTCGCTGCTGCGCCCGCTCGCCGAGAAGTACTTCCGGGTCGAGGTGCGCGGGATCGAGAACATCCCGGCCGAGGGCGGCGCGCTGATCGTCGCCAACCACTCCGGGACGATCCCGCTGGACGCGCTGATGACCCAGGTGGCCATCCACGACCACCACCCGCACCACCGGCACCTGCGGATGCTCGCCGCCGACCTGGTCTTCGTCCTGCCCGGCGTCAACGAGCTGGCCCGCAAGGCCGGTCACACGCTGGCCTGCAACGAGGACGCCCAGGCGCTGCTGGAGCGCGGCGAGGTGGTCGGAGTCTGGCCGGAGGGCTTCAAGGGCATCGGCAAGCCGTTCTCCGAGCGGTACAAGCTGCAGCGGTTCGGGCGCGGCGGGTTCGTCGCCTCGGCGCTGCGGGCGGGGGTGCCGATCGTGCCGTGCGCGATCGTCGGGGCGGAGGAGACCTACCCGATGATCGGCAACCTCAAGACGCTGGCCCGGCTGCTGGGCCTGCCGTACGTGCCGGTCACGCCGACCTTCCCGTGGCTGGGGCCGCTCGGCGCGGTGCCGCTGCCGACCAAGTGGACGATCGAGTTCGGTGAGCCGATCGCCACCGACGGGCACCCGGCGGAGGCGGCGGACGACCCGATGCTGGTCTTCGACCTGGCCGACGAGGTGCGGGAGACCATCCAGCACACGCTCTACAAGCTGCTGGTGCAGCGGCGGTCGGTCTTCTTCTGAGCCACGGCCGGCCGCGGCTTCCGAACCACGGCTTCCGAACCACAGGGCGCCCAGCCGGCCTTCCGGAACGGTGCCCGGGTGAGGGCCCGGCGAACCCGCCGGGCCCTCACCCGTGTCCGTACGGCCGGGTCAGCCGCCGAGGATCCGCAGCCCGGGCAGCAGGCCGGGGACCAGCGGCGGCACCTCGACGCCCTGCGGCGTGGCACCGGCACCGGCGCTGGGCGGGCCGGACGGCCGCGGGGCCTGGTCGGGCACCGGGTCGGCGCTCGGCGAGGGCTTGACGCCGGTGAGCCCGCTGGTGAGGTTGTCGACCAGCCCGCCGACGGCGTCCGCGGCGCTGCTCGGCACGCCGCTCGGCACCGCGCCGCCGTTGCCGATGCCGGGCAGGCCCGACCCGGTGGACGGGGCCCGCTCGGTGCTGCCGGGCCTGCCGCCACCGTTGGCGGCGGCCGCGCCGCCCTGGGCCGGCCCGGCACCGGGTGCGGCGTTGCCGCCGCCCGCCGGGGTGTCGGCGGAGGTGGTGCCGGAGGCCGCGCCGCTCGCGCCGCCCGCCCCGGTGCCCGCCGGGCCGCTGCCGCTCTTGGCGGGCGGCTGGGTCAGACGCAGGGGCGCGACGTCCTCGCTTATGTCGTCGAAGAGCTGGTCCACCAGGTGTGCCTGCGGGGTCAGCTGCACCGGCAGCCTGCTCTGCAGCTCCGCCCAGCGGCCGTCCTCGCCCTGGGCGAACCCGGCCAGGGCGCGCATCGGGTCCAGCGAGCCGTTGCTGCGGTAGACCGAACGCAGCAGCTCGCGGCCCTTGAGGGCGTCGGCGTGCATGTCGTCCAGCGCGCGCCGGACCTGCTCGACCGTGCCCGGGCTGAGCGCGCCCGCCGGGTCGGTGTGGCCGACCAGGCTCTTGGCCTCGCCGAGCCGGGTGGCGGCGTGGTCGAGCAGCAGCTCGCCGCGCTCGCTGTCGGAGCCCGCGAAGTTCAGCCGGAGCCCTTCGAGGCCGCGCTTCATGCCGTACAGCGTGTCGCCGGGGAGGGCGTTGGTACTGGCGGTGGCGGCGCCCGCGAGGCTGCCGACGGCGAGCCCGGCGACCAGTCCGCCGATCGCGAACCGGCGGCTCCAGCGGCCGCGCGGAGCGGTCCGGAGCGACCGGTGCCTGCGCTGCCGGGGCACGGTGGCGCCCGGGCCGCCCGCGAAGGCCTGCTCGAACGCGGCCATCAGCTGGGCGCGTTGGACCGTCCTGACCTGCCGGTCCAGCTCCGGTCCGGGTAGCGCGCCGAGTGCGTCGGTCATGCCGACCAGCTCGGCCATCGCGGCCGTCGTGGCCGAACCGGCACCGGTGGAAGCGGTGTTGGCCGATCCGGTACCGGCGGCGCCGCGTTGCTCTGCCCGGTGGGCCTCCAGCGCCTCGGCGAAGGCCTTCGCCCGCCGGTGCTCCAGCACGTTTGCCGTCACGAGCCACACCTCCCTTCGTCGTTGTCGACACTCCGGCCTGCCGGGCGGTTGTCCCGGCGGGCCAAAGCCACTCCATCGGGTGAGAGGTCGCAATTCGACTTGACCGTACGCCTGGTGGAGGCTTGCACGCTGGCCAACGAGCGGTGCGGGCGGTCGGTTACGCGCCGCCGATCACCGGCCGGGGCGTTCACCCGCACGTGTCGGAGCGGCGTCGGCGGTGACGGTGGCGGTCCGGCGGGTATCTCCCCGGTCACCGGCCCGCTCACCGCGCGTCGGGCGGCAGCAGGCGGGCGAGCGTCCGCACCGCGCGGTACTGGAGGGTCTTGATGGCGCCCTCGTTCTTGCCCATGATCCGGGCCGTCTCCGCCACCGAGAGCCCTTGCAGGAACCGGAGCGTGACGCACTCCTGCTGCTGCGGGTTGAGCCGGTGCACCGCGTCCAGCAGGGCCGCGTTGGAGAGCGACTCCAGTACCGAGTCCTCCGGGCTGCGTTCGCACTCGTTGGAGTCGAGCATCTCCCCGGTGGTGACCTCCAGCCGGAACCGGCTGGACTTGAAGTGGTCGGCCACCAGGTTGCGGGCGATGGTCACCAGCCAGGCGCCGAAGTCCCGGCCCTGCCAGGTGAAGGTGCCGATCCGGCGCAGCGCGCGCAGGAAGGTCTCGCTGGTGAGGTCCTCGGCGGTGGCCCGGCTGCCGACCCGGTAGTAGATGTAGCGGTAGACGGTGTCCGCGTAGTGGTCGTAGAGGCGGCCGAAGGCATCGCTCTCGCCGGCCTGGGCCCGTTCGACCAGCTCCATGATCGGGTTGTGCTCGGTCTCGTAGCCGGGGCTCGGGGCGGTCCTGGCCCGGCTGCGGCCGCCGGTGCCGGTGGCGCCGGTCCGTCCGCGTGAGCCGGCGCCGGCGGAACCGGCGGCGGTGGTGCGCAGCGCGAGGCCGCCGGGGTACGGCCGGCCGGGGCCGAACGAGGCTCCGGCGGTCACGAGTTGGGCCGGGGCGGGGAGCCGGCTGCGGAGCAGGCTGCGCAGCAGCTCCAGGCCGGTGGAGATCTGCCGGGCGGAGGCCGGGCGGCCGCGGAGGCCGGTGCGGGAGCGCAGGGGCGCGGGCGACGGGCGGGAGGGTGCAGGCGCGTCGTTCCGGACGGGTGGGTACACGGGACTCCCAGAGGCAGAACTGTGGACGGATCACCTCCGCCTGCGCGGAGAGCACGCCCGCGCCGCCCGGCAAAAGGGGCGCGTGGGTGACGTGCATCCAGGAGAGAATAACGCTTTGTGCAATGACAGCTACACCGTGTGGTCGAAGTGGTCGTTTGAGATCCGCGCAGTGTGCATATCTGACTGACGTCGACCGAACGTGTCATCGTTCATCCGGCTCAACGTGACCGAACAGATGCGCTGGGTGACAAGTTTGGGGGCCGGGAAGGCGGTTTCCCTGCCTCGGGCCTCGGCAACCCTCGACTTTCCCCGTCTGATGAACGATCGAAAGTGATCGGTGGCGATCAGATGTGCGCAGGAGATCCGGGCGGAGCGGTCGCACGGGGGAGTTCGCCCGTACGAGGGGCCTGGTCAGGGGGCTGGTTGACGTCCGGTCACCCGCCCGGGGACGCCTCGTCCCGGCCGCGCTGCCGGAAGGTTCGGCAGCGGCGCCGGAAGGTCCGGCCGCGGCGCCGGCGGTTCAGGCGCGGTGCCGGCGGTGCAGTGCGACCCCGGCGGCGGCCGCGCCCGCGATCACGCCGAGCGCGGCCGCCGCCGGCAGGCCGATCCGGGCGGCCTTGCGCCCGGTCCGGAAGTCCCGCACCCGCCAGCCCTGCGCCCGGGCGTGCCGGCGCAGCGCTCCGTCCGGGTTCACCACGTACGGGTGGCCGACCAGCGAGAGCATCGGGATGTCGTTGGCCGAGTCGCTGTACGCGGCGCAGCGGCCGAGGTCGAGCCGCTCCCGGCGGGCCAGCGCGCGGACGGCGGCCGCCTTGGCGGGCCCGTGCAGCAGATCCCCGACCAGACGTCCGGTGTAGAGGCCGTCCCTGGCCTCGGCGACGGTGCCGAGCGCGCCCGTCATGCCGAGCCGGCGGGCGATGACCCGGGCCACCTCCAGCGGGGCGGCGGTGACCAGCCAGACCCGCTGGCCGGCGTCCAGGTGCATCTGGACCAGGGCGCGGGTGCCCGGCCAGATCTTGTCGGCGATGACCTCCTCGAAGACCTCCTCGCAGATGGCTTCGAGGTCGGCCGTCCGCTTTCCGGCCACCAGGCCGAGTGCGGTGTGCTGGGCGTCGGCCATGTGGTCCGGGTCCTCGGTGCCGTGCAGCCGGAACCAGGCCTGCTGCCAGGCGAACCGGGCGATGTCGCGCCGGGTGAGGAAGCCGCGCCGGTAGAGGCCGACGCCGAGGTAGAAGATCGCCGCGCCGCGCAGGATGGTGTTGTCGCAGTCGAAGAAGGCGGCGGCGCGCGGGTCGTCCCGCTCGGGGGTGTGGTTCTCGGCGGGCGCCTTGGGGGCCCTGGCCGGCCTGTCGGCCGCGGGCGCGGTCCCGGCGGTCCCGGCGGACTCGGTGGTCCCGATGTCCTTGACGGCCCCGATGGGCTCGGCGGTCCCGGTGGCACCGGCGGCCGGCCCCGGGCCCGGTTCGGCGCGCAGCGCGGCCTCCGCCGCCTCGGCCGCGGCCTCGCCCGCCAGGGCGGTCCGCGCGCTGGTGGGACGCCTTGTCTGGAGGAGCCTTCGGAGCACGGCCATGGCATCGAGCATAGCCAGCCGGGTCGGGAGCGGCCGTGACGGCGGCGTGCCCGCGCGGTGAACAGCGGGCGGCCCCGGCCCGGCCGGACGTCAGGCCCGGCCGGGTGTAAGGCGGGCGCACAATGGCCTGGTGAGCCCACTGCTGCGACGTGACAAGACCCCGAGCCCGAAGCCGGCCGACCGTACCGTGACCCTGGTCGGCAAGCCGGGCTGCCATCTCTGCGACGACGCCCGGGAGGTGATCGTCCGGGTGACGGGCGAGCTGGGCGCGACGTTCGAGGAGAAGGACATCACGCAGGACGAGGAGCTGTACCGCCGCTACTGGGAGCAGATCCCGGTGACCCTGATCGACGGCCGCCAGCACGACTTCTGGCGGGTCGACGAGCGCCGGCTGCGCGCCGCGCTGGGCGCCTGAGCCCCGGGGGTCCCGCCCCGCGCCGCCCCCGCCGACCGGCGGGGGCGGTTCGCCGAATCGTTGTGAAGAAACCCGCGACCGGCCGGGGAACGGCCCCGTTCGTCGGCTTACGATCGAACGCGTCCGCGGCCATGGGGGGCTGAGCACACCAGGAGTGCCGTCATGCTTCCCGGCCCGACCCCAGGGATGCCCGTCCGTCCGGAGGCGGCCGGGGCGGCCGGCGGGTTCGCGGTGGTGGACGTGGAGGCCACCGGCCGCAGCCCGTGGCGGCACCGGGTGGTCGAGGTCGCGGTGGTGCTGCTGGACGCGGCGCTGCGCCCGGAGACCGAGTTCTGCACCCTGCTCGATCCGCTCGGCCCGGTCGGCCCGACCCATGTGCACCGGATAGCCCAGGCCGACGTCGAGGGCGCCCCCCGGTTCCGGGAGATCGCGCCGAGGCTGCTGGAGCTGCTGGCCGGCCGGGTGCTGGTCGGCCATCACGTCACCTGCGACCACGCCTTCCTGGGTCGCGAGTTCGCCCGGATCGGGGTGCCGCTGCCGCCCGTCCCGCTGCTCTGCACCATGCGGCTGGCCCGCGCCCACCTGCCCCAGGCCCGCGGTTTCGGCCTGGCCGCCTGCGCCGAGGCGGCGGGCCTCGGCGGGTTCGCGGCGCACACCGCGCTGGGCGACGCCCGGGCCACCGCCGAGCTGCTGCGGCACTGCGCGGGCGTTCCGTCCTGCCCGCCCGAGGAGTGGGCCGCGCCGCTGGGCGAGGCGGCCCGGGTGCCGTGGCCGAGGCTGGGCCGGGCGCGTTCGCGGCAGTCCGGGGCCCCCGTCCCGCTGGTCCGCAGGGAGGCTCCGTACGGCCTGCGGACACCGGGCGCACGGCCCCCGGCGGTGGTGCCGACAGAGAGCGGTGCTATGGGGTCGACGGCGTGATGCGCATCACTGTGCGGGGACAAAACGGACACCATCTTTGTGCACACGTTCACAAACGCATAGCCTGGCTGCCAAAGCCCAGCTTCACCCACAGGAGCACCGTGGCAATCGGCCGATCACCACAGAGCAGTTCGCAGACGCCCGACCAGGGCGCCGCGCGCCGACCCTCGCGTGCCCGGGGCATCCCGGAGGCGACCGTCGCGCGCCTGCCCCTCTATCTGCGGGCGCTCACCGCGCTCTCCGAGCGCTCCGTGCCGACCGTCTCCTCCGAGGAGCTGGCGGCCGCCGCGGGCGTCAACTCCGCGAAGCTGCGCAAGGACTTCTCCTACCTCGGCTCGTACGGGACCCGTGGGGTCGGCTACGACGTCGAGTACCTCGTCTACCAGATCTCCCGCGAGCTGGGCCTGACGCAGGACTGGCCGGTCGTCATCGTCGGCATCGGGAACCTCGGCCACGCGCTCGCCAACTACGGCGGCTTCGCCTCCCGCGGCTTCCGGGTGGCGGCCCTGCTGGACGCCGATCCGGCCGTGGTCGGCAGCAGCGCGGCCGGTCTGCCGGTGCGCCACATGGACGAGCTGGAGGAGATCGTGGAGAGCCAGCACGTCTCCATCGGTGTCATCACCACCCCGCCCGGCGCCGCCCAGCAGGTCTGCGACCGCCTGGTCGAGGCCGGCGTCACCAGCATCCTGAACTTCGCCCCGACCGTGCTGACCGTGCCGGACGGCGTGGACGTGCGCAAGGTGGACCTCTCCATCGAGCTGCAGATCCTGGCCTTCCACGAGCAGCGCAAGGCCGGCGAGGAGCCGGACCGCGCCGAGTCCGTGCTCGACCGCGCCCCCGGACCGGTCCGGGCGGCCGCCGCCAAGCTGCGCCGCGCCGCGGGCGGCAGCGGCAAGGGCCGGGTGGCCGTCGAGCCGGCCAAGGACGGGACCGAGCCGGCCAAGGGCAAGCCCGGCGAGGGCGATCTCTCCGCGGTGATGCCGGCGTGAGCACCGAGAACCATGGCACCAGGGGGCGGGCATGAGTCTTCTTGTCGTAGGACTGAGCCATCGCACCGCCCCGGTCGGCGTGCTGGAGCGCGCCGCCCTGACCGGTGACGTCCCGACTCGGCTGCTGCACGACGCGGCGGCCACCGCGACCGTCGCCGAGGCCGCGCTGCTGAACACCTGCAACCGGATCGAGCTCTACGCCGACGTGGACAAGTTCCACGCCGGTGTCGCCGAGCTGTCGCTGCTGCTCGCCCACCACAGCGGGGTGGACCTGGAGGAGCTGACCTCCCACCTCTACGTCCACTACGAGGACCGCGCCGTCCACCACCTCTTCGCGGTGGCCTGCGGCCTGGACTCGATGGTGGTCGGCGAGGGCCAGATCCTCGGCCAGCTGCGCGACGCCCTGGCCAAGGCCCAGGACGAGCACACCGCCGGGCGCGGCCTGAACGAGCTGTTCCAGCAGGCCCTGCGGGTCGGCAAGCGGGCGCACAGCGAGACCGGCATCGACAAGGCCGGCCAGTCGCTGGTGACCTTCGGGCTGGAGCAGGTCGCGGCCGGCGCGGGCGAGATCGCGGGCAAGCGGGCCCTGGTGGTCGGCGCCGGCTCGATGAGCTCGCTGGCCGCCGCCACCCTGGTCCGCTCCGGCGTCACCGATCTGCTGATCGCCAACCGGACGCCCGAGCGCGCCGAGCGGCTGGTCGAGATCCTCGGCGCCGACGTGGCCCGCACCATCGAGCTGGCCAAGGTGCCCGAGGCGCTGGCCGACGTCGACCTGGTGATCTCCTGCACCGGCGCGGCCGGCGTGGTGATCAGTGCCGAGGACGTCGCCACCGCCATCGCCGCCCGGGGCGGCGACGCCCCGCTGGCCTTCCTCGACCTCGCCATGCCCCGCGACGTCCACCACGGCGTGCACGAGCTGCCCGGCGCCCTGCTGGTCGACCTGGAGAGCCTCTCGCACGCCCACGCCGCCACCCCCGGCGCCGGGGACGTGGACGCCGTCTCCGGCATCGTGGCCGACGAGGTCACCGCCTTCGGCGCGGCTCAGCGGGCCGCCCGGATCGCGCCGACCGTGGTCGCGCTGCGGGCGATGGCCTCCGACGTGGTCGCCGCCGAGCTGGGCCGCCTGGACTCCCGGCTGCCCGGTCTCGACGAGCGCTCCCGCGCCGAGATCACCCAGACCGTTCGCCGCGTCGTCGACAAGCTGCTGCACGCCCCGACCGTTCGGGTGAAGCAGCTTGCCGCCGAGCCCGGCGGCGCCTCCTACGCGGACGCGCTGCGCGAGCTGTTCGACCTCGACCCGGCGGCCGTGCACGCCGTGTCGGGCACGCCCGTCGGCGGTCTGCCCCAGCCTTCCGGCGGGGGCACCAGATGAACCGTCAGCCATCCCACGAGTACCACCGGGACGATCACCTCATGAATGGTCAACCGCTCACCGACCAGGCCCGGCCCGCGACCGCAGCGCTGCGGCTCGGCACCCGGCGCAGCGCGCTCGCCATGGCCCAGTCGGGCATGGTCGCCCGCGAGGTGACCCGGGTCACCGGGCGCCCCGTCGAGCTGGTGGAGATCACCACCTACGGCGACACCTCCCGGGAGGCGCTGGCGCAGATCGGCGGCACCGGCGTGTTCGTCTCCGCACTGCGCGACGCGCTGCTGGAGGGCCGGATCGACTTCGCCGTGCACTCGCTGAAGGACCTGCCCACCGCCGAGCCCACGGGCCTGGTGCTGGCCGCCGTCCCCGAGCGCGAGGACGTCCGCGACGCCCTGGTGGCGCACGAGGGCCTGGCCCTGGACGAGCTGGTGGAGAAGCTGGCCGGCGCCGGGCGCACCGCCCGGATCGGCACCGGCTCGCCGCGCCGGATGGCGCAGCTGAACGCCTGGGCGCGGGCCCGTGGCGCCGCGCTGGAGACGGTCGCGATCCGCGGCAACGTGGACACCCGGATCGGCTTCGTCACCTCCGGCGAGCTGGACGCCGTGGTGCTGGCCACGGCCGGCCTCAACCGGCTCGGCCGCAGCGCCGAGATCAGCGGTCACCTCGACCCCGAGCTGATGATCCCGGCCCCCGGCCAGGGCGCGCTCGCCGTCGAGTGCACCACCGCCAACACCGGGCTGACCGCCGCGCTGGCCGCCCTCGACCACACCCCCACCCGGGTCGCGGTGGCCGCCGAGCGCGCCCTGCTGGCCACCCTGGAGGCCGGCTGCTCCGCGCCGGTCGCCGCGCTGGCCACCTGGGGTCACCGATCCGAACTGCGGCTGGAGGGCGTGGTCGGCACCGTCGACGGCGCCTCCCTGCTGAAGATGTCCGCCCACGGTCCGATCGTCCTCGACGAGACCGCCGAGCAGCAGGCGGCGGCCCTCGGCCGCGCCCTCGCCGCCCGGCTGCTCGACGCGGGCGCGGCCGCCCTGATGGGGGAGCGAGCCCGATGAGCCCCACCACCGCCACCGACACCCCGTTCCCGGCCGACAGCCCCTTCGCGGGCGGGTCGTCCGCCGCCGGCCGGTGCACCTTCCTGGGCGCGGGCCCCGGGGACCCGGGCCTGCTGACGCTGCGCGCGGTCGAGGTGCTCGCCTCGGCCGACGTCCTGGTCGCCGATCCGCTGACCGCCGCCGCCGTGCGCAGTCACTGTCCGGCCGGTGTGCAGGTGCACACCCCGGGCGCGGAGGGGGCCGGGTTCGACCTGGCCAAGCTGGTCGCCGAGGCCGTCCGCTCCGGCCGGCACGTGGTCCGCACCGTGGACGGCGACCCCGGCCTGGACGGCTGCGCGGCCGAGGAGATGCTCAGCTGCGCGGGCGACGGGATCCCGTTCGAGGTGATCCCGGGCGTCGCCCAGTCGGTCGGCGTGCCGGCCTACGCCGGCGTCCCGCTGCGCGGCGGCAGCGGCACCGACGTCCGGTTCGTGGACGGTCCCGCGCTGCTCGCCGGCAGCCCGGTGGACCTGGGCGCGCCGGAGACCACCCTGGTGGTGCGCACCACCCTGGGGCAGCTGCCGGCCACCGCCAACGCGCTGGTCTCCAACGGCCGCAAGCCGGAGTCCGCGCTCAGCGCGACGCTCTCCGGCACCACCACCCGCCAGCGCACCTTCACCGCGACCCTGGCCACCATCGCGGCCGACCTGAAGGCGGCCCGGGTGCTGCCCTCGCCGGTCTCCGCCCCGGTGGACCCGGCGACCTCGGTGATAGCCGTGGTGGGCGAGCAGGTCGCGCACCGCTCCTCGCACTCCTGGTTCGAGACCAAGCCGCTGTTCGGCTGGAACGTGCTGGTGCCGCGCACCAAGGAGCAGGCCACCGGCCTCTCCGAGCAGCTGCGCTCGTACGGTGCGGTACCGCAGGAGGTGCCGACCATCGCGGTCGAGCCGCCGCGTACCCCGCAGCAGATGGAGCGGGCGATCAAGGGCCTGGTCACCGGCCGCTACGAGTGGATCGCCTTCACCTCGGTGAACGCGGTCCGGGCCGTCCGGGAGAAGTTCGAGGAGTACGGCCTGGACGCCCGGGCGTTCGCCGGGATCAAGGTCGCGGCGGTCGGCGAGACCACCGCGCAGGCCCTGGTGGACTTCGGTGTGAAGCCGGACCTGGTGCCGAGCGGTGAGCAGTCCGCGGCCGGGCTGCTGGAGGACTGGCCGCCGTACGACCCGGTGTTCGACCCGATCGACCGGGTGCTGCTGCCGCGCGCCGACATCGCCACCGAGACCCTGGTGGCCGGCCTGGTCGAGCTGGGCTGGGAGGTCGACGACGTGACGGCGTACCGGACGGTCCGCGCCTCGCCGCCGCCGGCCGAGACCCGTGAGGCGATCAAGGGCGGCGGCTTCGACGCGGTGCTCTTCACCTCGTCCTCGACCGTGCGCAACCTGGTCGGCATCGCCGGCAAGCCGCACAACGTGACGGTCATCGCCTGTATCGGCCCGGCCACCGCCAAGACCGCCGAGGAGCACGGCCTGCGGGTCGACGTGATGGCCCCGGCGCCGTCGGCGGCCGCCCTGGCCCAGGCGCTGGCGGACTTCGGGGCCAGGCGCCGCGACACCGCGACCGCCGCCGGTGAGCCGGTCTACCGGCCCAGCGAGCGCCGCCCCGGTTCGCGCCGCAAGGCCCGCTGAGGCCCTGCTGTTCGACATACTCGTCCCGGGGGCGGCCGACCCGCCGCCCCCGGCGCTGCACAACCGTTCGGAGAGAGAAGCCGTGTCCGCTGAATTCCCGTACGTCCGCCCCCGCCGGCTGCGTTCGACCCCGGCGATGCGCCGGCTGGTCGCCGAGACCCGGCTGCACCCGGCGGAGCTGATCCTGCCGCTGTTCGTCCGTGAGGGCGTCAGCGAGCCGGTCCCGGTGTCGTCGATGCCGGGCGTGGTCCAGCACACCCGCGACACCCTGCGCAAGGCCGCCGTCGAAGCGGCCGAGGCGGGCCTGGGCGGCCTCATGCTGTTCGGCGTGCCCGAGGTGCAGGACGCGGTCGGCAGCGAGGGCACCAACCCGGACGGCATCCTGCAGCAGGCGATCCGGGACGTGGTCGCCGAGGTCGGCGACGCCCTGGTGGTCATGTCCGACCTCTGCCTGGACGAGTACACCGACCACGGCCACTGCGGGGTGCTGGCCGCCGACGGCAGCGTGGACAACGACGCGACGCTGGAGCGCTACGCCGAGATGGCCCGGGTGCAGGCGGACGCGGGCGTCCACCTGGTCGGTCCGTCCGGGATGATGGACGGTCAGATCGCGGTGGTCCGCGAGGCGCTGGACGGCGCGGGGCACCAGGACGTGGGCATCCTCGCCTACACCGCCAAGTACGCCTCGGCGTTCTACGGCCCGTTCCGGGAGGCGGTCGGTTCCTCGCTGAAGGGCGACCGCAAGACCTACCAGCAGGACCCGGCGAACGCCCGGGAGTCGCTGCGGGAGCTGGCGCAGGACGTCGCGGAGGGCGCCGACCTGGTGATGGTCAAGCCCGCGATGGCCTACCTGGACGTCCTGCGGCAGGTCGCCGACGCCTCGCCGGTGCCGGTGGCGGCGTACCAGGTCTCCGGCGAGTACGCGATGGTCGAGGCCGCCGCGGCGAACGGCTGGATCGACCGGGAGCGGATGATCATGGAGACGCTGACCTCGATCCGCCGTGCCGGGGCCGAGCAGATCCTCACCTACTGGGCGGTCGAGGCCGCCGCGCTGCTCAAGTAGCCCACCGCCGTACGAGCCAGTACGACGAAGGCCGGGCCCCTCACCGGGCCCGGCCTTCGTCGTACACCCGTACGTCAGCCGACGTGGGCGAAGCCCTCCACGCCGCCGAGCGCGTCGGTGGAGGTGGCGGCGCCCCAGCCCTGGGCGCCGGTGTGGATGTGGGTGGTGTGCGCGAGGCCCCACCACTCACCGGCGGCGAACACGGGGTGCGCCGAGGCGACGAACTCGCCGCCGCCCGCGAGGCCGACGTGCGCGAACGCCGGGGTGGCGACACCCGCGAGCGCCAGCGCGCCGAAGGCGGTCAGCGCGGCCTTGCCCAGCTTGCTCTTCATGGATCTGCCCTCTCTGTCGGAACGCTCTCCCGGAGCGCCCTGTCACTGACACGTGATCACCGCTCCCGTCGGCCCGGCGTCCCACGCGCCGGGCCGACGGCCTGTCACCCGCCCGGCCCGCACGCGGGAGCGGCGGCCCGTCCGGGTGACCGGTCCGTACAGCCCGGAGGGCCCGGGGAGACCTCCCCGGGCCCTCCGGCCGCGCCATGCCCCGAATCAGCCGATCAGGTGCGAGACACCCGAGTCGCCCGAGGACTGGGTGTTCTGGCCGACGTTGCAGATCTGCTTCGGGGTGCTGTTCAGGATCGGCACCTCGACCGGCACCGCGACGCCGATGACGGCGACCGCGATGTTGTGGACCTCCGGCAGGCAGATGTTCGGGTTGTCCAGGGTGTGGAAGTTCGGGCTGTTGTTGCCGGCGGTGCCGGTGTGGTTGGTGCCGCCGTTGCCCTGGACCGAGACGGCCGAGCCGTCCGCGTCCGCGATGGCGGAAGCCGAGCCGGCGGACATCGCGATGGCGGCGGCGGCCAGGCCGGCGGCGGCGAGGGACTTCTTGATCATTTCCGGTTTCCTCTCGAGGGTGAATCGGGGAGCGATTCGAAGGGTGGTTCAGGGGTGGTGCGGGTGGGCGGCAGGTCAGCCGATCAGGTGGGAGATGCCACCGTCACCCTTGCTCTGGGTGCCCTGACCCTGGGTGCAGTACTGCTTGCCGCCGCTGTTGGCGATCGGGACCTCGACCGGGACGGCCACCCCGAGAACGCCGACCGCGATGTTGTGGATCTCGGGGAGGCAGACGTTCGCGTTGTCCAGGAAGTGGAAGTTCGGGCTGTTGTCGCCGACGGTGCCGGTGAAGTTGGTGCCACCGTTGCCCTGGAAGGACCCGGCGGCGCCGTCCGCGTCGCCGATGGCCGAGGCCGGCGCCGCGGTCACGGCCAGCGCGGCCGCGGCGAGCCCGGCGGCGGCGAAGGACTTCTGGATCATGGGGAGATCCCTCTCTGAAATGCTTTTTGGATTCCGTGCGTACAACGCGTACAACGCTCAGGCCCGGTCTGCGGTCACTGACATTCAGATCAAAGAACGACGGCACGGAAGGTTACGGGGATTTTGGAAAAGAGTCCGGGAGGCGCGACGGGCGAGGGTTTCCGGTCTGATTATTAAGCCGAACAGGCTAATCGCCGCAATCCGTACTCCGGTTGTCTCGTTGAGACAGATTGCTTTCGGCTGCGCCCGCGCAGCCGTGCCACAGAGATCTCCAGTACGGACAGGCAGAACGGTGAAAAGCATGAAGTTCTCCAAGCGGGCCGGCGCGATGCTGCTGGCGGTCGGTGCGGGCGTGCTCGCCTCCCAGGGGGCGGCGTCCGCCGCTGCGGTCAACCCCGACCAGGTCGGAGCCCTGGAGGACCAGCTGGCCACCCAGCAGGTCCCGCTCGACCTGCCGCTCACCCCGCTGGGCAGCCGGATCTCCGGCGGTATCCCGGCCTCCCTGGTGATGCCGCCGGTGCCCGGGCACACCACCGGCGACGCGCTGGTCCCGGAGCGGATCCTGCCCGCGCTCGGCACCGGCAAGGTCGGCCCCACCGCCAAGGCCGATCTGCCGCTGCCGCTGGTCGACCGGGGCGCCGCGCTCGGCGAGCTGCTGCTGGAGGCCCCGGCCGCGCCGTTGCACGCCGACACCCCCGGCGTCGGGCTGGGCCGGCCGCTCGCCCTCGTCCAGGACGGCACCGGCCAGCTCGCCGACGGCCGGCTCAAGGTGGGCGAGATCGACCCGCGACTGATCACCGGCACGGTGCAGGCCGTCCCCGGCGCCAAGGCCAGCCTCGGCAACGAGGACGAGCGGATCTCGGTCACCGACTCGGTGGGGAACCTGGCCGAGACCACCACCGCCACCACCACCGGCGTGGTGCAGCAGTCCGGCGTCACCGGCCTCACCCAGCTCTGAGGCCTCACCCGGCCCCGGGCCGACGAGAGCCCGGTGCCCCCTCCGGACGGACGGGGCACCGGGCTCTCGGCTGTGTGCGGGCGGCCGGGAGCCCGGGGCGCGGGATCAGCCCGGCAGCAGCCCGAGCAGCGCGCCGACGGCCGGCAGGTCCCGCGGTCCGCCGCCGGCGCTCAGCGGGCCGGTCAGCGTGGTGGTGCTGACCGGCGCCAGGCCGGAGTTCTCCGGCTGGACGGTCGCGCCGTTGTTCAGCACGTCGGCCGAGGACTGCGCCCACGGGTCCACCCGCAGGTCCTTGAGCGGTGCGACGCCGTAGCCGAGGCCGGTGGTCGCACCGCCGAGCGCCTGGCCGACGTCGGTGCGCTGGAGGTTGGCACCGCCTTCGGGCGCCGCGTGCGCGGTGCCCGCGCCGAGCAGCATGGCGGCGCCCAGGGCGGCGGCGAGGCCGGCCCCGCTCTTCTTCGAGATCGAGATCATGCGGAATCACCCTTCGGGGGATCGGGTTCCCGGGCGGCCGGGGTGCGCCCGGGGATGCCGAACTGCCCCCCGGCCGGCTGGTCGGGGGGCAGGACGGCGGAACGCGTGCCGATCGGAGATCAGCAGTCGTCCTCGTGCACCGGGGGCGCCTCGACGTTGGCGCAGTGGTTGCCGAACGCCGGGTTCAGCAGGCCGATGATGTTGATGGAGTTGCCGCACAGGTTGACCGGCACGTGCACCGGCACCTGGATCTGGTTGCCGGAGACGACGCCGGGGGAGCCGGCGGCGACGCCCTCGGCACCGGAGCTGGCGACGGCGGAGCCCGCCGCGCCCAGCGCCAGGCCGGCAGCGGCGGCGGTCAGGACGGCGGCCTTCTTCACGTTCTGCATGGGGGTAGATCTCCTCGATCACACACGGGTGGAGCGGGCCGCACCCCGCTGGTCGCGGGGTGCGGCCCGGGCTCGGTGAACCGGCGGTCGCCGCTACGGCGACCGCGGGGTTCAGCCGACGTTGGCGCAGTGGTTGCCGAACGCCGGGTTCAGCAGGCCGATGATGTCGATGCTGTTGCCGCACAGGTTGACCGGGACGTGCACCGGGATCTGGATCTGGTTGCCGGAGAGCACACCGGGGGAGCCGGCGGCGACGCCCTCGGCACCGGAGCTGGCGAACGCGCCGCCGGCCGCGCCGACGACCAGGCCGGCGGTGGCGAGGGACAGGACGGCGGCCTTCTTGATGTTGCGCATGTCTTTCCTCCGTTTTCTGCCCGACGGGTTGGGAATGTCGGGATCCGGGCGAAAGTGAAATCATCGCCCGATGGCTTCTGGATTTTCCGTGATTGTCACTCCGGCGGCGCAGAGCGGCGTGTTCCGTCCGTGGCTCGGACGTTCCGCGGCCGCCTCGTTTCCGTGTCTCGCGAACAATTCCCGCACGGCCGGGATTGTTTCGCGCGAAGGCGCGACCAGGAGGAATTCCGGAGCGTCCGCCGCTCCGCGCGGAACGCGGGCGGCGGACGGCCGCGGATCTCCCGGGAGTCGTCGGGCCTCGCGACGGTGGAGCCGGGCGGCGTCCCCCGGACGGGTCAGGCGTTGACGCAGTGGTTGCCGAACGCCGGGTTGAGCAGGCCGATGATGTCGATGCTGTTGCCGCACAGGTTGATCGGGACGTGTACCGGCACCTGGATCTGGTTGCCCGAGATCACCCCGGGCGAGCCGGCCGCGACACCCTCGGCGGAGGCGCCGTGGAGGTGGTGGGCCGAGGCGGCGCCGGCGCCGGCGGCCAGCAGGGCGGCGGTGGCCGCGGTGCCGAGGACGCCGTGGGCGAGCTTGCGCATGTGCGGTATCTCGATTCGTGAGAGGGGCCTGGGTGGAGTGTGTTCCGCCAGGGAGAACGAGGCAGCGCCCGGCGGGAAACGGTCGGCTCCGGTGATCACCCAAATGCCTGGCCGCCCAGGCCCGTTGAGCCGGTCGGGTGACAGTGGGCGCGTCGTAGCAACCGGGCCGGGCGGGTGTCGTTGGAGATGTCGCACTCCCCGTGCATATCTGTCGAATAGTCAGGAGGCTCCTATGAGCATCAAGAAGACGGCCGCCGTCGGTGCCGCCGTGGTAGGCATCGTGGCGGCCGGTGCCGGCTCCGCGGTGGCCAGCTCCGGCGCCGAGGGTGTCGCCGCCGGCTCCCCCGGCGTCATCTCCGGCAACCAGATCCAGGTCCCGGTGCACATCCCGATCAACGCGTGCGGCAACACCATCGACATCGTCGGTCTGCTGAACCCCGCGTTCGGCAACCACTGCGTCAACGCTGGCTGATCCACGCCCGGTTCGGCCGGCGTGAGCCGTCGCCGCGCGCTTCCCTCCTGGGGCGCGGGGCGGCGGCTCTCCGCTTTTCCGGGCCCCGGACGTCGGTCCTCCTGGTCCGTCCGGGCCCGCGGTGGCGTCAACTCCCGGCGCTGTCCGAAGCCTTGTTGCGTTACTTGTCAGTACCTAGAATGTGAGACCTGCTCACCTTCCTTTGCTCCGAACCGTCCGGCGCCCCCGGCCGGGCGGCCCCACCCCGCAAGGAGTCGCGTGTGATCAGGTCACGATCGGCAGGTGCGCGGCGAGGTCGGACGGCCGCGCGCCGCTCCCCGTACGGCGCGCTGCTCGCGGCGGGCGCCCTCATCGCCACCCTCGGCCTGGCCGGAGCCCCCGCCGCCCTCGCCGACCCCGGCCCGGCCGCCCCGGCGGCCGGCCCCGCCCGTCCGGCCGCGATCGTCGCCCTCGGCGACAGCGCCATCTCCGGGGAGGGCGCCGGTACCGACACCGGCGACGGCTACTTCCCGGAGACCGACACCCCCACCAACTACTGCCACCGGCACCCCAGGTCGGAGATCTTCGTCACCGGCATCCCCGGCGTCACCCCCGTCGACCTCGCCTGTTCCGGCGCCCAGACCGGTGACCTGGTCAGCGACCCCGAGCTGGCGAAGATCACCGGGCCGGGCAGCGGCGACTTCGGCGAGCGCAAGCAGGACGTCCAACTCGCCGAGGTGGCGGGCCGGTACGACGTCAAAATGGTCGTCGTCACGATCGGCGCCAACGACGACTTCGACTTCAGCGGGATCATGATGCACTGCCTCGCGCAGTACTTCCCGATCCCCAAGGACCAGGGCTGCCGCGACACCGTCGGCAGCGACGAGATCGCCCAGCGGGCCGGGAAGGTCCAGCCCAAGGTGGTCGCCGCGCTGCGGAACATCCGGCAGACCATGCGGGCGGCCGGCTACGCCGACTCCTCCTACCAGCTGGTCTACCAGTCGTACTTCAACCCGATCACCCCCGACATCCGCCGCAACGACTACCTCGGCAAGGTCGCCGACGGCTGCCCGGCCTTCCCCGAGGACCTCGCCTGGGGGCACAACTGGGTGGTCCCGGTCTTCAGTGACACCCTGCGCGGCGCGGCCGAACAGGTGCCCGGCGTCCGGTACCTGGACCAGCGGCGGGTCGCCTTCGGCCACGAGGTCTGCGCGGAGTGGACCAGTTCCCCGTACGAGTACACCAACGGGGACGTCATCAATCTGTCCGAGTGGGTCCGCAACGGCTGCGACCAGCAGATCGGCATCCCCGGTCTCTGCATGAACATGGTTCGCCAGTCGTACCACCTGAGGGTGGCCGGTTACCGCGGCGAGGGCGGCTGCCTCGGCCAGTTCTACGCCCGGCCGGGCCAGCAGCAGGCCTACTGCACCCTCAACCAGCAGAACACCACGTCGATCGAACCGCTCACCCCCGGCAGGCCGTTCGGCGACGGGCCCGAGGACGGCGCCTGGTACCAGCTGACCAGCCCCGCCACGGGCCGGGTGCTCGACCTCTCCGGTGGCGGCACCTACGGCGACGCCACCAACGGCCGGAACGCGATCACCTATCCGGCCACCGGCGGCCTCAACCAGTCCTTCGTCCTGGAGGCCGAGCAGGGCGGCGGCTACGAACTCGACTTCAGCGGCAACCGGGACATGTGCCTGGACGCCACCGGTGGTTCCACCGCCCCCGGCACCCGGCTGGAACAGTGGCGCTGCAACGGCGGCGGCAACCAGCACTGGATCTTCGAGCCGGCCGGCGACGGCCTCTACAAGCTGGCCGACTCGCAGGACCGGAGCAAGGTCGTCACCGCGAGCGGCGACCTCGACGCCAAGGGCAACCCGCTGGTCGAGCTCGCCGCCGACACCGGTGCGGCCGGCCAGCTCTGGCAGCTCACCAAGCTCGGCATCGTCTACCTGCACGGCTGACCGGTGCTACCCCGCCGCCGCCCCCAACCGGGCGGCGGCGGAGGCGTCCAGCGGGTACGGAAGCTCCACCGGCAGCAACGCGCTGTCCCCGGTTCGCCGTACCTCTTCGGCCAGCGCCGTGACATCCGTGATCCGGCTGATCCACTCGTCCGCGTACCGCCGCACCGCCTCACCGCGCAGCCCGATCTGGACCGCCCGCCAGGCCAGCGGCCGCAGTCGCACGTCCCGCTCCGGATCCCACTGCACCCGGACCGGACTGCGTCGCAGCTCCCGCTTCCAGTCGTCCTTCGACGCGTGCACCCGGCCGGTGTACGCGCTCAACACCCCCTGTCCGAGCGCCCAGTCGAAGCCGGCCCGGCTGATCTCCAGTGCCAGCACCCGTTCCTGGCCGGCACCGCGGGCCCAGTCGCTGCGGTGCATCAGCCAGAGGAACGACGGCTTGACCCAGGTCATCCGGTCCCGCTTGAACGCGGCCGGGAAGCGCCCGTCCGCGGCGGCCGGGCCGGCGATCTCCGGGCCGAAGCCCTGGTACACGGTGACGGTTTCGGCGGTGTGGGCCGCGCGGATCTGACGGACGGGAGGGATTTCGTCGGGCATACCCTGGATCGTCCGCGTACCGCCGCAGCGCGCGCCACCGGTTTTCGCCGTGGACCGGCCGCTCGGGGGCGGCTGCCGCCGGCGTCCCTGGCGTGGTGCCGTAGGCTCGGCCGGCGTCGCTGTGTTCGTAGCAGCGTCGGTCACGAGCGGGGGCGGGGAGTCCAGAGCTGATGAGCACGGCATCGAGCACCGAATCGTCGAGCACCGAGTCCGGCACGTCGTCGCGCCCGCTCGCGGGGGAGGACGAGGCGGTGGAGCCCGGCCGGGGCGGGTTCGCCGCCCTGGTGGACCGCTTCGCGCCCGCGCTCGGCGCGTACGCGGTGGTGAAGGCCACCGGGCTGACCGTCTTCATGCTGCTGCTGTCGCACACCGGGGACTACCTCAAGAAGGACCCGGGCCGCGGCGGCGGTGCCCAGCCCTGGGACGTGCTCGGTACCTGGGACGGCGTCTGGTACCAGCGGATCGCCGAGTTCGGCTACGACCCGCAGCTGATCCGGCTGGAGGGCTATCCGCTCGCCACCTACTACGAGAACTCGGCGGCCTTCTTCCCGCTCTACCCGTGGCTGATGAACCTGGTGGGGGCGGTCACCGGCCTCGGCCCGTACGGCTCCGGCATCGTGGTGTCGGTGCTGGCCTCCTTCTTCGCGGCGGCCGGGATCTTCGCGATCGCCGAGCGGCTGGGCGGCTTCAGGGCGGGCGTGATCGCGGCGGTGGTCTGGGGGCTGTTCCCCGGTTCGGGCGTCGAGTGGGCGGTCTACTCGGACTCGTTGTTCGTCGCGCTCTCCGCCTGGGCCTGCTACTGCGTGATGACGCGGCGCTGGCTGACCGCGGGCCTGCTCGCCCTGGTGGCCGGCCTCAACCGGCCGACCGCCGCCGCCCTGATCGCGGCCGTCTCGATCGCGGCGCTGGTGGCACTCATCCGGCGCACCGACGGCATCGCGCGCCCCCTGACCGCGATGCTGATCACCCCCTGGGGCCTGCTCTGGTACGTGGCCTGGGTCGGCTACCGGATGGACGACTGGGGCGGCTACTTCAAGCTCCAGCGCGGCGCCTGGAACCGCTACTTCGACTGGGGCGCCTCCACTTTCCGGAGCGCGCTGGACGTGATCACCGGGCACTGGACCTTCTGGCAGTCCAATCCGGCCCCCGACCTGATCGCGATCGCCCTGCTGATGGCCCTGCCCGGGCTGCTGGTGCTGCTGCTGCGCACCCGGCCGCCGCTGGTGCTGGTGGTCTACACGGCGCTGACCGTCTTCACCGCGCTGAGCAGCAACCAGATCTTCGGCAACATCTCGCGGTATCTGCTGCCGGCCTTCCCGCTCTTCATCGGCCTGGCGATCGCGCTGCGCCGGCTGCGGCTGTCCACGCTGGTGGGCCTGTTCGCGATGCCGGTGATCGCGGCCGGCTGGTACGCCGGGTACGCGCTGTTCGAGCTCGGCATCCCGTAGGCCCGACAGCCCCGCCCGTGTCGGCGCCCCGCGTTTAGTTGGTCAACGGGATCATCCGCCAGCAGACGGCCTTGCTACGCTCGGACGTATGACGACGATCCCGCCCGTGCGCCAGATCCGCGACATCTCCGGACTGCTGGATCACGCCAGCCACGTCCTGGCGACCCGGATGGCGGCGGCCTTCACCGAGCTCGGGATCACCCCGCGCGCCTACTGCGTGCTCTTTCACGCGCAGGAGGCCGAGCGCACCCAGATCCAGCTGGCCGAACTGGCCGACCTCGACAAGACCACCATGGTCGTCACCGTCGACGAACTGGAGAAGGCGGGCCTGGCCGAGCGCCGTCCGTCCGCCACCGACCGCCGGGCCCGGATCATCTCGGTGACCGAGGCGGGCGGGCACGCCGTCGCACAGGGCACCGCGATCGCCGACCGGGTGCACCGGGAGGTGCTGGAGTCGCTGCCCGAGCCCGAACGGGAGTTCTTCGTCTCGGCCCTGTCGCGGCTGGTGGACGGCCCGCTGGCGGAGCCGGTGGAGAGTGAACGCGTGGTGCGCAGGGCCCGCCGCCCCCGGGGCTGAGGGCGGCGGCCCGGCGGCTCCCACTCGCTCCGGCGGTGCTCTGCACGGGCTTGCTGACGGTCACTCCGGACGCCGCTGTCACCGTGATCGGCCGCAGGAAAGTCTCCGTCGCCGGGCCCCGACCCTGGCCGGCGGTCCCTTCGGGCCCTTGGGGAAACGCTGCTGTCGGTCGATCAGAAAGCAGCCGGCCCCGGGGTCACGGCCAGACCAGGCAGTACAGCTGGTGCCCGGCGTCGTGCAGCCGGTTGGCGAAGTCCTGCCACTCGTGCAGCTATTGGCCCCCGCAGGCCCTTGACCTGGGGTTTTGTCGCTAAAGTGCTGCTGACCAGCGAAAACTACCTCCAGTAGTTGACGCTGGTCAGCGGTGTTTTCCACCCTCATGTGCCCTGGATGTGCCCTCGTTTCGCAGGGTCTTTCGGTGGCAAGCGGAAGGATGGGATCAAGACATTTCACGGCGCCAGGCCGTCAAGTCGGGACGGCGGGCATGAGCTTGATGTTCGATTTCGAGGGCCTGCCGGTGGTCAGGGAGCGTCGTTGGTGTGGCTTCGGGCGAAGTTCCATGGGGCGGGAGCGTTGGCGGCTTCGTACTCGTCGGCGATGCCGAAGACGCTTCCGCATCCTGGGCATTCCGCCCGGCCGAACAGATGCGTCAGGCCCCAGGCGAGCCTTTGCTGGCCATCCCGTACGGCCGACTCGTGCAGCATCCGCGCGGTGCCGGTCAGCTCGTGCGGGGTGGCCGGCCGGAGCGGGACCTGGTGGACGTCCCCCAGGTTCCAGTCCCGGATCGAGGAGTAGCAGCCGTGGTCGCCGACCGCGATCGTCACCGGTGCGTCGCAGTGCGGGCAGGCGACGGTGACGAAGGAATCGGTGAAGTCGTCCAGGGTCTCGAACCACAGGGGTTGGCCGTCGAACGCGAGCATGGCCTGCAGCCGGCTGAGGTAGGTCTTGCGGTCCAGGCCAGGCCTCAGCCGGGCGGCGGCCGTGGCCCGCAGCTCGGCCAGGGCCGGCGTGCAGCGGGCGACTTCTTCGTCGGCGCCGTGGGGTTGGAGGAGGCCGCCCGCTATGGCGCCGGCCAGATCGAGCGCCCAGTCCCCGGTGTCCTCGGCTTTCGCGATGTCCGCCAGCCGCGGCAGTGCAGCGATGCTAGCGGGGGTGATCGTCCCCTGGTGGCACAAGCGCCCCCAGAGCCAGTCGATGGCCTCCTGGTCACGATCGACGGCCCGGTCCAGCAGCCCGGGTATCGCGTGTGCCGGGCCGTAGGCGTCGTATAGTGTGGACCAGTCGATCATCCGGTGATTCAAGCACGCTGTCGAGCGACCTCCGCAGGTCGGTGAGTCGCAAGCGAGACGCCTACGCCACCGCCAGTGCTGGGGACTGCGGCGCGGGGAACGCGGTGTGTTCGTCGAACAGGCGGCGGTTCTTGAGGCAGTGGTAGAGCTGGCCGAGCATGCGGTTGAAGAGGTTGCGCTGGCCGGCGGCGTGCCAGTCGCCGTGGTCGTCACGGCGGCGCCGGTAGTGTGCCTTCGCGCCGGGTGGGGCGGTGATCGCGAAGAAGGCCCAGAGGTAGCCGGCGTGGTTGAGGCGGTCGTTCTTCACCCAGCGGCGGGTGATGCTGGACTTCTTGCCGGAGGCCCGGGTGACGGGGGAGGCGCCGGCGTAGGCCTTGAGTACTGGGGCGCC
This sequence comes from Kitasatospora sp. NPDC087315, assembly GCF_044744345.1. NCBI lineage: Bacteria > Bacillati > Actinomycetota > Actinomycetes > Kitasatosporales > Streptomycetaceae > Kitasatospora > Kitasatospora sp. NPDC087315. Next base: position 313,666 of record NZ_JBIUYD010000007.1, read on the forward strand.
GTAGCCGGTCGTCGGCCGACCACGATTGCACTGGCTGAGCGCTACGGCACAGACTCGAAGACGGTGTGGAACTGGTTGCACGGTCGGTCGCGGAAGTCTGCCGGTGGTCCCATCGGCGAGCCAACTGTCCAGCCGCTGACCGTGTTTCGTTCGAGAGGCAGTGTGGGATCATCCTCCACATGTCGAGCATGGGGGACGCGGTCACCGCAGCAGTCCTAACAGCACTTGCCACTACAACGGTGCTGGAACTGACAGTGAAGCCGTTGCTTGAGGGACGCAGCACTCGAATCAAGGCGGCGATGCAGGCCCGCTACGAACTAGGGTCGCACGTTGCTGTACTCCTCGCGGCGTGTGACCGCTTGGAGGCGGCTGCACAAGTGTCCGCCCAGAACACGATCACGACGGAGGAGGAGGTTGACGGGCAACTCGTCAGGTCAACACGCTTCGGGGCCCACCAGGCATGGGATGAGAGTCGCCGGTGGTGGGAGCAGGTGGACGGGGCTACCAAGGCACTCGTGGATGGCTACGAATCCGGTGGCGCCAGCGCAACATGGGCTGCTCTGCGCGGGCTCCTTGGGGAATTCGCCGTCACAGCGCGTTGGGTCTACCTGGCGGAGCTGGATGACAGGAACAAGATCGCTTACCTCCGCGCACTGGCTAAGCCAGCTCAAGCGCTCTTCTTCGCGACTTGGCCGGCGTGGCTTCGCAGCGCTACCAGTCACAAGGCGCTCGAAGCATTGCAAGCAGAGTTGCGCGCGGTCATCGACAGGATCAGCGAATTCAACCTGCTTGGCATTGAGCGTCCAACGCTCTACTCCCTGCGGGAGCGGTCCGAGCGATCCGACGACATCGGGCCAATGTGAACCGCTGCGGGTTCTGCAGAGACTCTAGATTGTTGCTGTGACCTGCAGGTTTGGCTGCTGTTGGCTGTAGTAGGCGGCTTCGTACTCGGCAG